>JAWLBU010000001.1:0-107974 GCA_041687555.1 Haloplasmataceae bacterium
TATTGGATATCAAACACCTAATGAATACGAATCCAAAATAAGAATAATTATATAAAAAAGTTTAACTTTTTATGTCCAAACTATTGACATAAATCCATTCGATACTGATTATAATGTCTATGACCACAATAATAAATAATCTGGTACATCCGGTAACACCTGAACTAGTCAAGAGTATTGGTCATGGCTCTTTTTTATTGGGCAGTTTATTTGCGGCAATGTCGTTTGCGAATTTTTTGGCTTCGCCATTCTGGGGACGATTATCTGATAAATACGGACGTAAGCCATTTCTGATAATGGCGCCTATCTGTTATGGATTTTCACAAATCGGGTTTGGTTTTTCGACAAATCCCTATATTATTATCTTTTTCAGATTATTGGCTGGGAGTTTTTCCTGTGCTTCATTTGTGTCCGGCATGGCATATTTGATTGATGTTTCCAATATCAATAACCGTTCTAAAATCATCGCATTATATGCTGCGTTAACCGGTTTTGCATCTACGATGGGATATTTAATCGGCGGAGTAATCGGTAATGATGATTATCACATCACATTTATTGTCCAAAGTAGCATCAGTATTTTCTCGAGTTTATTCATTCTGATATTTATAAAGGAAAGCCATGAAAGAGCTGTCGTGGCAAAAAAAGGTAATGTATTTAAGGATTTTGGGAAATACCGCAACACATATGTACCGTTCTTACTATTTATTATGTTTATCTCGAGTTTTTCCGGTATCGGCTTCAATAACAGTTTTAATTCCTATCTGAAATTCGTCCTGGAATTAAGACCGCAAGCAATTGGCGTTAATATGGCACTTAGCGGATTGATCGGACTTGTGATGAATATTGTTATTTTCCCTCTGGTCAAAAGAAAATTTAATGATTATTATTTCCTAATCATCAGTTGTCTTTCGATGTCTGTTTCGTTAGCTTTGGCCGTATATTTAATCAAGATTAATCTTATACTATCGGTTATGCTGCTTGTAATTTTCTTTGCTTTTTTGGCTCTTTTCAGACCACTCTTACAAAGTATTATCTCTAACTCAGGCAGTAATGCTCATGGTGAAATAATGGGATTAAGCAACGCTTTTAGTTCCTTGGGAAATGTCGGCGGCTCCTTTTACGCCGGGGCAGTATTTGCCTTAAATGTGGATCTGTCATTTTATTCGATTTCAATAGTTGGATTGATAACATTTATCTTATTAATGCTTAAACGAAAACAAATTGATCAATATGGGTGATAATAATGAAACAAGAACTAAGAAAAACAGGTTTGTCCAGAAGAAATCAAATGTCCGAAGTTGAAGTACGGAATTTATCGGCGAAAATCATTGAAGAGATTAAAAAGCAATTACCAATCGATAAATACGATGTGCTGGGATTTTATATGCCATTGGGAAATGAAGTGGATTTACGGCCTTTAATGGCCGAATTAATCGCAAAAGGAAAGACCATTGTCATACCTAAGGTACTTGATAAAAATACGATGGAGTTTTATCCGTTACAGGATATGGATGATTATTATATCGGCAAATTTAATGTACGGGAACCCAAGAGCAATAAAAAAATGCCTAAAACAAAAATCGACATCATTTTTGTTCCCGGCATTTACTTTTCTGCGGATAAATATCGCTTAGGATTTGGTGCTGGTTATTATGACCGATATTTAAAGGATTATCCGAATCTCAAGGTAGGTATTTGTTACGGATTTCAATATATACCGGAATTTCCGTCGGATATCCATGATGTGCCGATGGATTTGATTATAACGGAAAATCCATCACATCCGTACCATGATGGGGATTAGATTCAATATCGGTTGATTTGACTGATATTTGTGATAAAGCGATTCCTGCTTTTGTATCGTTTTCCGGAGTGGTTGAGATATCAGCCATGGCTAATATTCCTACTAATTTTTCATCATCATCGACAATGAGCAATCGTCTGATTTGTCGATGTCCCATGATGTGTGTGGCCGTTCCTACCGTATCATCTGGAGAAATTGTTATAAGACTGGTAGTCATAATATCCTCTAGTCTTGTTTTTTCGTCCTTGTTTTGGGCAATTCCACGTATAACAATATCACGGTCGGTAACTAAACCGACGGGACGAAAGTCATCATCAACAATCGGAATGCAACCAATATTATGTTCAAACATTAATGCTGCGGCATCTCTTATCGTATCATATTGTTTCAGAGTGATAAGACATTTTGTCATTATTTCTTTTACTTTCACGTTATTACCTCCTAATAAATATTATATCTCTTCCCTTTTTTTATATGCATTAGATATAAAAACAGGTTTTCGCTGCATATAATACAATATGGGAGGGATTATCATGTTTCGTGTCGATAGAATTTATGTCAATAATAAAGCCTTTTTTACTTATACGATAAAATTACCGAAGACGACTTTACTTATTATCGCAAATGAAATCGGATATTTTAGCTGTGCAGCCATCGATGTTGCCGTATTTGATGCCAAACCGCATTTAAAGGAAAGAAAGGTAGTTTGTGGAAGTGCATCGGGAGTTAAAACGATTGAAGAATTATTGAATGCGCCGCTTGAAAAGGTAACTGATGCCGCAAGATCTTTAGGAATAAAAGAAGGAATGATCGTAAAAGATGCATTAGCTCTGTTGGAATGAAATGAGACATCGCAGACATCGCCGAAGAAAAATAACACTTAAAAAATCACTTCTTCTTTTTCTATTAATCTTTCTTTTGTTTTTGGTTTTATCGAAGATTTATTTTCGTTCTCCTATTATGGTGTACACTAAACAGAAATCAACCTATTACGCGTCAATTTTAATAAACGATGCCATCGCTGAAAAAATCGTGCCTAATATAGACACGAGCAAAATCATTACGTTGGAAACAAAAAGCAACGGTTATGTCACAAGTGTTATCGTCAATGTTTATCAAATCAATCTACTTATTTCCGAAATGACAAAAGCCATTCAGCAACAATTATTGACATATCAGAATGATGATAATCATGAGTTAAATAATTTAAAAATACCGTTAGGAGCGATGTTTAATAATCCATTACTTAACAGCATCGGTCCGGAACTACATGTCAGGTTAACGATGATGGGCAGCGTCTTTACGGATATCGTATCCTCCGCAAAACCCTATGGTATTAACAATAGTCTGATAGAGGTCAGTATCAAAACGGTCGTAAAGTTTCAGGTGGCAATTCCTTTTCAAAGAGATGAAATTGAAGTGGAAACCCATACGCCGTTGCTAATAAAAGTTATTCAGGGTAGCGTTCCGCATTACTATTATCTTGGTGGCGGAAATAGTGGCGTTGTTAACCCACCGCCTAAAAATACTGATCCCGATCCTAATGATGATATGTTGGAACAATAATGTTTTAAATATAAAATATGTATGCTATAATATTTTCGAGGTGTTAATATGATTGTTATCGATAATAAAGTATTCGAATTAGTGAAGGAACATCGCGATGCTTTTAATGAAACAATATTTAAAGATAGATATACCGATGCGCTGGATAAGTATGATGTGATAGTCGGTGATATGTCTTCCAATATATTACGTTTAAAAGGCTTTACCACAAAAAATCCCGAATCACCAGCTTATGTAAAAACAATACCTGATTATTTAAACGAATCATGTAATTATAACTGTCCTTATTTTATTCTGAAAAGAGTAAAGAATGTATAAGGGATTTTTAATCGACTTGGATGGTGTTGCTTATTTAGGAGAAAGAGTTATTCCATCCTGCCGTGATTTTATTAAAAAATGTCATGAGCGAAGCATTAAGTTTTGTTTTGTGACCAATAATTCATCACGAACAACTAATACGGTTTATGAACACTTAAAACAGATAGGATATGAACTAGATAAGGAAAATATAATTACATCAAGTGAAGTTACCGCAAAATATATCGCAAATGAGAAACCAAATGCGAAAGTATATTTAATAGGTATGGATGGAATAAGAAGTGAATTGGTTAAAAATGGCATTAATATCGTGGATAGTAACGCCGATTATGTGGTGATTGGTTTAGATTTTGCGATTAATTATGAAAAATATACCAGAGCTTGTCGGGAAATTTTTAACGGGGCTAAGTTCATTTCCACCAACAGTGATTTACGTTTATCGAGATCGGATGGCATTGCGGTGGGAAATGGTTCCCTTACAAAAGTGATAGAATATGCCACTGACGTAAAACCAGTTTATATGGGTAAACCTCAGGTTGAAATGCTTGATTACGGATTAAAAAAACTGGGTTTGCCAAAAAGTGAAGTTGCGATGATCGGAGACAATTATTTTACGGATATATTAGGAGCCCATAATTTTGGGATGGACAGTATCTTTGTGGAAACAGGCGTAATGAAGGCAACGGACTTTGCGGATTTTCCGATTAAGCCCACCATAATTGTTAAGGATTTATTGGAATTGGATTTATAAATAATTATTTATAAGACTTGAATTCGATAGTATCGGAGTCAAGTCTTTATAGCTATATAAAGGAATTCAACTGTCAGTTGCATTCCTCTTTTAACAGTTGTTTGACTATTAGGAAATTAAAAATTATAATTTGAATAGAATAATTTGAGGTGATAGTATGGATAATCGGAAAATAGGCTTATTTCTTCAAGGATTAAGAACAGAAAAAAATATGACGCAACTAGAATTGGCAAACTTGCTTAATGTGACACATCAAAGTGTTTCAAAATGGGAAAACGGAGATAGTATTGGGAAAAGTTTAGTGAAGCTGAAATTAATAAGTTCACATCAAACATGAATAGTGCTAAATTTCATAGATTCAATAATTACGCTAATTTAGATAATTATTATCATTTTCCTAATTTGGATAATAGGACGGATTTTATTAGCGAAGCAATCGACAATTTTAAAGATAAAATTGATGATAAATATCAAGAGTATAGAAATCAATATTATACAATTGCCGGTGTTGAATTCATAAATTATTCAATTGGTATAATGGAATATCGTTCTAGGACAGAACAATTTATTGATTATCTAAATCAAGAGTATATCAGTGATTTGGAAAGATTAAGTAATAAACAATTAAGTTATCGAAGTTTTTTTGAAAAATACGGAACGCATTTAATCGGAGAAGCGCATTTTGGCTTAAGGTATTACGCACTTTATACAGTGCTTTCAAATGATGAAAAAGACTTGTCAAAGGACGAATTTTCAGAGGTATCCGTATGAATAAATGAACTTGGAGTCACTTATTCTAATGATTTTTACAATCGGTGGCAAAAGCATAAATGTCACAGAAGACCATGATTTTAATAAATGCTTGGATGAATGGTATGAATCGGATGATACATACTCAGTTTATATCTCGCTTAGAGATAATGGAATTATCCCATTATGGGATTTCCTCCCACCTGAGTATAATCATTTAAAGGATGATATGGAAAGGGAGTTTAATATATATAAAAATACGATGTTAACATAAACAAAAAGCTCGGTGATACGAGCTTTATTGTTATTATAAATAATATGTTCCCTTACAGATAAGGTTAGTTGTACCGCTATACTGCACTTCATCATTTTCAATTCTTACGGTTAAATTACCTCCCAGTGTTTCCACGTCTATATCGCAGTTAGGTTCAATATAGCCTTTTTCCTTTAATAGCCATGAAGCTCCGCAGATGTTGCTGCCGCAGGATTGGGTGACTTTTGAACCTCTTTCATAGGTTATTATTGAGAATGCATAAGGACTTATCGGGGTTATTAATCCCACGTTACAATCAAATTGTTCGCTTAAATGTTTTCCCAGCACGCGTTTAAAATAGTTAGGATTTATTGTCTTATTTATAAGATAGACATGATTATTACCGATTGATAAAAAATACAGATGATATTTTTTTTGCATGAAAAAATAATTTTCCTCGTCAAATGTATTGGTGATTTTAACTTTGACGATAATATTATTAAGTGAGTTTAAGATTTCATATATCCCGGAATCCGTTTTGATTTTTATGCTTTCTTTATCCTTGTATTTTGTGTCAAACAAATACTTGCCGACGATTCTTAATCCGTTTACACATAGACTTGCCTTACTACCGTCACTGTTATATATTTCCACATAAGGAATGGGACGATAATTATTACTTAATATAAGCGCGCCGTCCGAACCTATTCCGTAGTTTCTGCTGGCCATTTTGGCAATCAAATGACTGATATTGAGATTTTTATTAACGCATTCCTCTTGAATTAATAAATAATTATTACCATTAGCCTCTAATTTAATAAATGGTATTTCCATTCTATCAACTCCCTATAAGTATTTTTGTGGACAATTCTTAATAATCGATATATAATAAAAAAGGTGTAATAAAAGGAGTGGTTGCTAAATGAGCGATATCGAAAAACAAATTATCGAAATATTGGGTAAAATTCGTCCCTATATCCAAAGAGACGGTGGCGATGTTGAATTTATAAAATTTGAAGACGGTATTGTTTCGGTAAGATTAACAGGAGCATGTGTCGGGTGCAGTGCTTCCAGTTCCACCGTAAATGATGTCATCGAACAGATATTGGTGGAAGAAGTTCCCGGTGTCATTGCCGTTGAACAAGTGATGTAAAATGTTTCCTTACGGGAAACTTTTTTTATAATAATTTTCTAATCAGGCTCAGATTATCTTCTATGATGGGGATATTTTTCAGCAAGATATGAATTCCTTTTTCATGTGTGTATTTGACATAATTTAGGAAAAATTCAAAAAAATAGAGAGAAAAACCAGCTAAACCATAAAAAATTTGTCCATTTGGTCGATAATTTTTTAAAAACCGGTTTATTTCTTCCTCAGAATATGGTTTAATATATATATTTGGAACATTAACGATGTCATAGGCCTTTTTATAATTAAAATTATTTACGATTAATAATTGGAGACTATTTTCAGCAAGATGGGAAAAATAAAGATATAGTGATTGGATATATAGCGGAAGCTTTGCCGCTTTTAAGACGTAATAATTATTGAATTCATTCAGCAGGCTTTCTAAATCGTAATTAAAATATTCAATTAATGTGTTTTTCGGAAGTTCCATATTATCGCCCCTTCATTAAATTATATGCAGGAGGTTGTAAAAGTTTGAAAGGAGGTTGTGATTATGAAGGTTGATTATGAAGATTTAAGAAGAAAAGCTGTCGCATTACTGGAGGAACGTGGTGTTACAATACTAGATATTGCTAAGATAACCCATGAAATACAAAAACAGTATTACTCTGATATAGATGTAGATTGCTGTTTAGAACATGTAAATATGGTTATATCAAAAAGAGAAGTAATTAATGCGATATTGACTGGGATAACACTGGACAAGTTGGCTGAATCAGGTGCTATAGAAGAACCTCTCCGCTCTTTGTTAATGAATGATTATGGCTTATATGGCATAGATGAGGTTTTGGCGTATTCAATAGTCAATGTCTATGGATCAATCGGACTCACTAATTTTGGTTATGTGGATAAGCTAAAAATGGGAATTATCAGCGAGGTTGACCGTATAGGGAAACAACCTGAAAGATGCATGACTTTTTTAGATGATATCATCGGCGCCATTGCGGCTGCGGCGGCAAGTCGGATTGCTCATACAAGATAAGTCAGGGATTATTAATATAATCCTTTTTCGCTTTTAGTGTATATTATTTATCAAAGGTAACTAAGTCATGGTAAAATATAAATAGTTTTTTAAAGAAAGGTGATTGTTTTCAATGATTGATAATGCATATGATGTAACAATTATAGGAGGCGGTCCGGTCGGAATGTATGCCGCCTTCTATGCAGCCCTGCGGAAATTGAAGGTAAAGATAATCGATGCCCTTCCGGAACTTGGCGGGCAACTTCAAGCCCTTTATCCCGAAAAATATATTCATGATATTCCGGGTTTTACGGAAATAAAGGCTTCGGGTTTAATTAATAATCTTAAAAAACAAATGGATTCGGTTAAGGAAAATATTGAGACTGTGTTAAATGAACGGGTCGAATATGTAAGAAGACGCAATGAAGACAATATTTTGGAAATATGCACCGATTTACTCTGTCATTATACAAAAACGGTGTTAATCACTGCCGGAAAAGGAGCTTTTCAGCCACGGACATTAAACCTACCGAATGAAAACCAATTCTATAATATTCATTATTTTATCAATGACATGGAAAAATTCAGAGATAAAAAAGTCATCATTTTCGGCGGCGGTGATTCGGCGGTTGATTGGGCTAATATGTTAAAGAATCACAGCAGTGAAGTGACAATAGTTCATCGCCGTAATGATTTCCGGGCCCATGAGGCAAGCGTACAGGAAATGATGAATTCGAACATTAATGTCTTAACACCTTATGTTGCCGATGCCTTAGAGGGAAAAAACGGCCTCGTTCAAAAAATATATCTCCATAATTTGGAAACCGAGGAAATAAAAACGGTCTTGGTTGACGAGGTAGTTGTTTTGTACGGTTTTCTAAGTTCTTTAGGACCTATTGAAACATGGGATTTGACACTTGAGGAGAAAGCTTTGCTAGTGGATTCAAATAAACAAACAAATATTCCGGGAATATATGCCGCTGGTGATGCTTGCGTGTATCCGGGAAAGGTAAAAATGATCACCTGTGGTTTTGGTGAAGCCGTAATCGCGATTAACAGTATTTATCAGTTTTTATACCCTAATAAGAACGCTCCGGTTTTTGGTTCCGCTCTCATAAAATAAAATATTGAAATTAACAGCATAATAATATAAAAGGCCAATATTCTGCATAAATCTTTTAAAAATGAAAAGCTTTATGATATAATAAAAATTGATTTATAGAATAGAGGTGTATTTATGGCAATTAAAGAAGGGAGTGTCGTTCGAGGTAGAGTTACGGGTATTCAACCTTATGGCGTCTTTGTCAGGTTGAATCGAAACATTAACGGTTTAATACATATTTCCGAGCTTACGGATGATTATGTTAAAGATATTCATGATTTTGTGCGTATAGGCGAAGTCGTTCGGGTTAAGGTATTGGAACTCGATGATAATAAAAATGCCCGTTTAAGTTTAAAACAAGCACAAAACTATTACTCGCACTTTCAGGAAAAACGAAAAAATAAGACAAAGGTCATTGAGGAAACACCTAGTGGTTTTCTCAACTTGAAAACGATGTTGGAAAAACTGACAAACATAAAAAAATAGGAGGTCTCTATGGAGAAGTATTTACATTTTGATTATGCAAATATCGATAATCTAATCAAAGGAGAATTACAAAATTATAAACCGTATGTCGAAGTCAGTCATAAGCTCTTGCACGATAAAACAGGCGCGGGGAATGATTTTTTAGGATGGCTGGATTTACCGGAAAACTATGATAAGGAAGAATTTGAGCGCATATTAGCCGCAGCGAAAAAGATTAGATCACATTCCAAAGTCTTAGTTGTCATCGGTATCGGCGGTTCGTATTTGGGTGCTAAAGCCGCAATCGAACTCTTAAATCATCATTTTTATCAAATGCTAGACGGCATTAAGGTATTATTTGCCGGACAAAACATTTCTTCCAGTTATTTACATGATTTGCTTGATGTCTTAAGAAACACTGATTTTTCGATTAATGTGATATCAAAATCCGGTACGACCACCGAACCGGCCATTGCCTTTAGGCTGTTAAAAAAATTATTGGAAGAAAAGTACGGAAAAGAAAACAGCAGAGAACGCATCTTTGTTACCACCGATAAAGCTAAAGGTGCTTTAAAGAAATTGGCAACGGAAGAAAAATATGAGACCTTTGTTGTTCCTGACGATGTCGGCGGCAGATATTCGGTTTTAACCGCAGTCGGACTCCTACCTATCGCAGCAAGCGGTATTGATATTAGGAAGATGCTTGACGGGGCTTATCAGGCCATGTTGGAGTATGCAACACCATATTTGGAAGAAAACGAAGCTTATCAGTATGCCGTTATCAGAAACTGTCTATATAATAAAGGCAAGACAACAGAAATTTTAGTTAACTATGAACCTGGCTTACAATACTTAGGCGAATGGTGGAAACAATTATTCGGTGAATCCGAAGGGAAGAATCTAAAAGGTATTTTCCCAACGACTGCTAATTTTTCCACGGATTTACATTCACTCGGTCAGTATATCCAAGAAGGTCGAAGAAATATTTTTGAAACAGTGATTAACGTGTCAGAACCTAGACATGAAATCACAATTGAAAAAGAAGAAGTCGATTTGGACGGATTAAATTATTTGGCCGGTAAAACAATGGATTATGTCAATAAGAATGCTTTCAAAGGTACGCTTCTTGCCCATCTTGACGGTGGTGTTCCTAATCTGGTAATTAATATCAAACGATTGGATGCCTTTGGCTTTGGTTATTTAGTTTATTTCTTTGAGAAGGCGTGCAGTATGTCCGGTTATTTACTTGGGGTAAATCCATTTGATCAACCCGGAGTGGAAGCCTATAAAAAGAATATGTTTGCCTTATTGGGCAAACCGGGCTATGAGGAATTGACAAAAGAGTTAACTTCCCGGTTAGCACAAACTAACAGAAAATAACTGTTTTATAAGGGTGAGGTTAAACAAATAATAGTAGTGGTGATGTTATGAAAATCCTTAGAATTACTATTATAAGTTTAATGATCATCCTTTTTTTAAAGGTTGAATTAGTTCATGCCGAAAGAAATAAAAAAACATTACAGGATTATACTGTTTTTATTGACCCCGGTCACGGTGGTTATGACGGCGGTACCAAAGGTAATGGTTTGGTGGAAAAGGATTTAAATTTATTAATCGCATTATATTTACGGGACTATTTAGAACAGGCGGGCATCAATGTTTTGATGACTCGTACTGAGGATGTCGATTTTGTGGTGCCGGGAGCGGGTTCAAAAAAGAAGCGGGATTTGGATCATCGCATTAATATGATTAATAATTCCGACTGTAATCTGTATATATCCTTGCACATGAATGCCTTACCCGATCCACGATGGTCGGGAGCCCAAGTCTTTTATAATGACAATTTTAATGAAAATAAAGCTTTGGCTGAATGTATTCAACAAAGCATAACCGATGTCCTGCAAAACACTCATCGTAAAGCGAAAACGGTGAGTACGTTATACCTGATGAAAATGGTAAAAAAGCCCGGTGTCTTGATTGAGGCCGGCTTCTTATCCAACCCTCAAGAGGCTGACTTACTAAAACAGCCCATCTATCAGGATAAGGTTGCTTTTGCGATATATTTGGGAATAATTAACTGTATCAATCATGTGGAAAGTCTAGCAAACTAGACTTTTTTCCTTTTTTTATCACCAAATTCAACATCCTTCTTATTATATAGTGGGTGATTGTCATGGTTTTATTAAAACATTACCAAAACAAAACCTTTAGAGAGGTTAAAAATTCTTTGTATAAGCAATTTTATTTATACATTATCATTCTAATCGGTTTTATGATAATGTCGGTGTCATTTTTCCGAGCTAATGACACTAACAATGTTATCATAGGGATTATCTTAATACCGCTTCTATATATTTTGTTTAAATCAGTTTATGGACTGATACTATTATATGAGGGTTACAAACCTTTTCATTATCAGTTGACTTTGGAATATTCGTTGATATTTATGACAGGCTATAATATGATACTGCTTTCTTATTCACATCATAATTTAGTCTATTGTTTAGAATCCTATATCATAATCATCATCGGTTATATAATAAAAGATTATCTTAACAAATCATTGGCTGCTTTGGGATTTAGCTTATTTATGATATCTCTTTTAATTTTGGATAAAATCTATCTCTTGAATATTTACCTAGTCATATTGACTTTATTATTTAATATATTTGTATTATTACCGGTCTTTTTTATGAATAAAAAGAAAATAATCGAGGAAATTATGATAATTAACGATGGATTGGAAAAACATCCGGACGGATTGATAAAAGAATATTTAAAATAGTTGATATAATCTTGATATACGCGTTATAATAATATAAGTTTAAATGAATGGATGATAATATGAAAATGTATCTTGTGGATGTCAATTCTGTGGAAGAAACCAACTATTTGGCTGAATTAATCGGTAAAAATCTTTTTCCGGGAGCAGTAATCACTTTAGAAGGTGATTTGGGCGCGGGGAAGACCACTTTTACCCAAGGTTTGGCCAAGACTTTAAATATCAAACAATATGTGAATAGCCCTACGTTTACGATCATAAAAGAATATAACGGAGATTTGCCACTATATCATATGGATGTTTACCGAATTGAAAATGACTTGGAAGACTTAGGATTTGATGAATATTTTTATGGCGACGGTGTGACAGTGATCGAATGGGCGAGCCATATTGCCAACCAATTGCCGGAAGAACGCTTGGATATTAATATTTATGTCGTAAAAGACACGAAGCGGCGATTTGAATTTAAGCCACTTGGCGCAAGATATGAGAAGCTATGTGAGGTGTTGACAAATGAAAAAGCTATTGATTGATACGGCAACGGAAGGCTTAGCCCTAATTTTGTCGGAAGACGGTAAATTAACCGATTATTATTACGAAATAGTAAAACGTGATCATTCGACCAGACTGATGCCGTGTATCGATAAATTACTTACAAAAAATAACTGGGACATTAAAGACATTAATGAAATACAAGTAACCGAGGGTCCGGGTAGTTATACCGGAGTCAGAATCGGGGTCACAGTCGCCAAGACTTTAAGTTACGCCTTAAATATACCATTAACGAAGATATCAACCCTCAAGTTTTTGAGCGGGGCTTTAATTAATAGGGCAAAATATATCGTTCCCCTTATTGATGCCAGACGCGGCAATGTGTTTGGCGCATTGTATCGGGTGATAAATCAGAAATTAATAGTTGTTTTAGAGGAGAAATTGTATAACTATCAGGAGTTGGTATCACAGATTAAACGGATAAAAGACGATGATGTTTATCTGATTGGGATGGATCTTGATAAATTTAAAGTTAATGATGCTGCTTTTCATTTTCTGTCAATTAAAGATTACTTTAATCCGGAATCAGTCTTAAAGCTTGATTTTGAAAAAGTTGACAATGTCCATACCTTTGTGCCAAATTATAAACGATTACCGGAGGCGGAACTGAATTTAAATGAATGAGGAATGTGTGATTAGAAAAATAGAGGATGTAGATGATTTCGATGAAATCATGCATATTGAGACAAGAGCCTTTGATGAGCCATACACTAAGGATTTATTTTTATATGATTTTTTAAAACATCCTTACAGCGTATATTTTAAATTATTACTGGCTGATAAAGTCATTGGTTATTTTGGGTTATGGGTGGTTTTTGAAGAAGCACAAATTACGACGATTGCGGTGGACCCTGATTATCAGGGCAGGGGTTACGGAAAGATGTTAATGGATTTTATTATCGATTATATTAAGGATTGTGGTTGTCGTAATATCACACTTGAAGTCAGAGTGTCGAATGAGAAAGCCATAACTTACTATGAAAAATATCATTTTAAGATAGTTGCCGTACGTAAAAGATATTATGAAAACGGTGAGGATGCCTATTTAATGAAGTTGGACATGGAGTAATTACTTTTTGTCATTAAGTTAAGAAGATACTTAATGACTTTTTTAGGTTTTGATTGTATTTATTGAAAAATTTTACTTTTAAATTGAAAAAAAAGTAAATTTTGTGTAATATTATTAATATAGAGAGATAATAGAATTATTAAGTAGGTGAAATAATGGCTGATAAAAAGGTGTTCGAAACTGATGAATTCAATCAACAATATTATTATAACGGTCATGATTTAGGTTCCGTATACTCTAAGGAAAAAACATCTTTTAGAGTTTGGAGTCCGCTTGCGACCAAAGTTTCATTGTTTTTATATGATAAAGGTTATAAAAGCAAACCTTATGATAAGATAAAAATGAATAAAGACATTAACGGGACTTGGTACATCGAAGTCAATGAAGATTTACACGGTGTATTTTATACCTATGAAATTGAATTTGACCAAGGAAAATATGAAACCGTTGATATTTATGCGAAGGCTTGCGGCGTCAACGGCGAGCGTGGCATGGTTGTCGATTTGGAACGGACTAATCCCGAAGGGTTTAAAAATGATGTTCGTCCTAAATTGGTCAATACGACTGATGCGATAATTTATGAAGCTCATATTCGTGACTTAACTATTCATAAAACGGCAAATGTTCAGCACCCTGGGAAATTTTTGGGACTATCTCAGCACAATACAAGAAGTCCTGAAGGACTGACCACGGGACTCGATCATTTAATTGAACTGGGTATTACCCATGTTCATTTATTGCCGGTATTTGATTTTGCGTCAATAGATGAGGCAAAACTTGAAAATCCGCAATATAATTGGGGTTATGATCCGTTAAATTATAATTGCATAGAAGGCTCTTATTCTACCAATCCGATTGATGGCGAAAGCAGAATAAGGGAATTTAAGACATTGGTTCAGGCCCTTCATAGCAGCAATATCCGCGTAATTATGGATGTGGTCTACAACCATACTTACTCTTCAAAGGATTCATATTTTAATAAAACTTTTCCCGACTATTTTTATCGCTTTGATGAGTCCGGGGAGTTTGCCAATGGCTCGGGATGCGGTAATGAAGTGGCTACTGAAAGACCGATGGTCAGAAAATATATTATTGATTCTTTGACTTATTTTGCCAAAGAGTATCATGTGGACGGTTTCCGCTTTGATTTAATGGGATTATATGATATTGAAACGATGAATGCCATACGTCAGGCTCTTGATAAAATTGATCCTTCTATTCTTATGTACGGTGAGGGATGGACA
Organism: Haloplasmataceae bacterium; assembly: GCA_041687555.1. Taxonomy (GTDB): domain Bacteria; phylum Bacillota_I; class Bacilli_A; order Haloplasmatales; family Haloplasmataceae; genus JAWLBU01. The sequence continues at coordinate 14,810 of JAWLBU010000001.1, forward strand.
GCTGGTGAAACACCTCTTCCTTCAAATCTTAGAGCGACTAAAGAAAACATGGTTAAATTACAAAGAATTGCCGCCTTTAATGACGATTGCCGTGATGGGATAAAAGGTCATGTATTTTATGCCAAACAGCCTGGTTTTGTAAACGGGGGAATAGGCATGGAGGAATCCGTGAAATTTGCGATTGTGGCCGCTACCAATCACTCCCAGATTAATTATGATAAAGTTTTTTATACCAAGAAACCATGGGCAAATCAACCTAACCAAACCATTAACTATGTCTCCTGTCATGATAACTTAACCTTATTTGATAAAATTCTGGAAACTTCCGAAGGCCTTGACATGACAACACGGATCAAAATGGCTAAAATGGCTAATACCATAGTACTTACAAGTCAGGGTATTCCGTTCTTTATGGCCGGGGAAGAAATGTTGAGGACAAAAAACGGTGATGAGAATTCATATAAATCCCCGGATATCATTAACCAAATTGTCTGGCACAGTAAATACGATCATATCGAATTATTCGAGTATTATCGTGGATTAATCGAACTTCGTAAATCACATCCGGCATTTAGGATGACGAGTACGGAAATGATTCAAAATCACTTGAGATTTATCGACACACCTGTGACGAACACAATAGCCTATAATATTACCAATTCGGCAAATCATGATTCATGGGCCGATATTGTGGTATTATTCAATGCGAATACGAGTGAAGTTAAGTTTAAATTACCTCATTTTGGTATCTGGAATATTGTCGTTAATCAAGATAAAGCCGGTACGAGTGTCTTAAGTAAAATTTCGGGTAATGAAATTGTCGTGCCGGAATTGACCTCAATGGTTTTATATTCTAACGAAAAATATGTAAATCAGGTTACCGTAATTGAAAAAGAAAAAGAAGACTTCCGAAAATATGCTGGTTATGCATTAGGAGCATTGGGAATCTTAATGTGGTTGAGAAGAAGAAAGAAACGTAAATAAAAAGGGCAGTTGCCCTTTTTATATGCAGAAAAGAGTGAATATATGAAGGATATTATTATTCTAGCAATTGAATCAAGCTGTGATGAGACAAGTGCTGCACTTATTAAAAACGGTAAGGAAGTATTAGCGAATATTGTGTCTTCACAAATCGATATTCATAAGAAATTCGGTGGTGTGGTACCGGAGGTGGCAAGCCGTCATCATGTTGAAAATATCACATTGGTATTGGATGAAGCACTCACAGAAGCGAAAATAAAAACTGAAGATATAACATGTGTTGCGGTTACCGAAGGACCGGGCTTAATCGGTTCGTTATTAGTGGGTATTAATAGCGCCAAAGCATTTAGTTATGCCAATCATTTACCGCTAGTAGGCGTTCATCATATCGCCGGACATATCTATGCCAATCATTTAGTGGAGGATATGCAATTTCCGTTAATGGCATTGGTCGTCTCCGGAGGCCATACCGAGCTTGTCTATATGAAGGAGCATTATCAATTTGAAATAATCGGTCAGACGAGAGATGATGCGGTCGGTGAAGCATATGACAAGGTAGCGCGGATTTGTAACCTTCCTTATCCAGGCGGACCTCACATTGATAAGCTGGCTAAAACCGGTGAAGATACCTACAAATTACCTAGGGTGATGCTTGATCAGGATAATTTTGATTTTAGCTTTTCCGGATTAAAATCAGCGGTCATCAATCTGGTTCACAATGCCAATCAACGAAACGAGGCGATTAATGTGGCAAATCTGGCCAGAAGTTTTCAAGAAAGTGTTATTGATGTTCTGGTCGGGAAAACCTTCAACGCGATTGAAAAATTCCCGGTTAAACAATTGCTCGTTGCCGGCGGAGTAGCGGCTAACAGCGGATTAAGAGAAAGATTACATGAAGTGATAAAAAAATATCCGGGGATAAAGCTGGTTATTCCACCTTTAAAATATTGTACGGATAATGCGGCTATGATTGGTGTGGCCGGTACCTTCAGTTATTTAAAAGGTACGAGGGATGATTTGAGTTTAAACGGTCAAGCAAGTTTAGAATTATAAATAGTTTTTAGGCTCCCGGTTATCTGAGGAGCCTTATTTATATAAGATGATACTAGTTACATATCAATTTGCTATTTGTTTCACATAGTTTTAGGAATATAATGATATTGCAAATATATAAGAAAAGTTTGGTGAAAATATGGAAATAATAAAAGTACAAAATCTTCGCAAAGAGTTTGTGATATATGAAAAAAAACCCGGTTTAACAGGGATGTTGCGGAGCTTTTTTAACGCTAAAAAACGGATAAAAGTAGCCGTGGATAATGTTTCATTCAGTATTAATGAAGGCGAGATCGTCGGGTATATCGGACCGAACGGAGCAGGTAAAAGTACGAGTATTAAGATGCTCACGGGTATTTTAACGCCGACGAGCGGTGAGGTGTTGGTCAACGGGTTAGTTCCCTATAAATCAAGAACTATTAATGCGAAAAATATTGGCGTCGTTTTTGGACAACGCAGTCAGTTATGGTGGGATTTACCGCTAACTGAATCGTTTACGGTATTAAAGGAGATATATCGGATAAATGATGATGATTTTAATGAAAGAATGGCTTTTTTTGAAGGAATATTTGGCTTAAGCGAATTTATGAAACAGCCGGTCAGACAATTATCCTTGGGACAAAGGATGAAAGCAGATATTGTCGCAAGTTTACTGCACAATCCCAAAATCGTTTTTTTAGATGAGCCGACAATCGGACTTGATGTTGTTGCTAAGGAACACATCAGAGAAACAATCAAAGAGATAAATAAGAAATATCATACGACGTTTATCCTGACCACTCATGATTTAAGTGATATCGAAGAATTATGTGACCGAATCATTTTAATTGATAACGGAAAACTCATATATGACGGTAACCTTGATAATATCAAGGAACGTTATGGTTCTAAAAAAATAGTCAAATTCACCTTAAGAAATCAGGATGACTTCTTTAAAGTTGACGTCATCAATGCTTTCAGCAATATTGACCCAAAAATCAATATTAAGTTTGATAATAACACATTAAGCGTAATATATAATAAACACTTGATTAAAATTAAAGACATCACATCATATGTACTTAATAATATCGATGTTGTGGATATAAATATTGAAGATGTTAGTCTTGAGACAATAATTAAGGAAATATACAAAGAGGGACTCGTGTAGGGGTGATATAATGCTTAAAAAATATTTACCATTTTTTAAAGCAAATCTGATGATGATGATTACATATCGGAGTTCGGTATTGGCCTGGTATTTTGTCGAAACTTTTTCAGTTGTCATGATGATTTTTTTATGGTCAACAATCTATAAAAATCAACCTGATATTAACGGCTACAGTGTTAATGAAATCATCATCTATTTTCTAATTGTCGGTATTTTAAGAATATTTGCGAGCAATTATGCGATCGATATAGTATCAGATGAAGTAAAACAAGGACAAATAAGCATGTATCTGATTAAACCGATCAATTATAAAACTCGAGTTTTCTTCAGCGATTTAGGCAATAGATTCGGCATTATCATGATCATGTTACCTGTAAGTATTTTAGTTATGTATTTAATATCAATTGTTTGGGATCTTTCTTTTTCTTTTGATATGTTAAATTTTGGATTATTAATTGCTTTTCTACCCTTAATATTTATGTTAATGTTTGAATTCAGTTATTTATTCGGTTTAATATCGATATATACTACTAATGTCTTCGGATTAGTAATGTTATTTAATATAATCATCTCAATAACTTCGGGACAGTTGATACCGCTTAGTTTTTATCCGGATTTCCTGTTCAAAATTGTGAACCTCTTACCCTTCAAATATGTTTATCACTTCCCGGCAAATATCCTGCTTGGTGAAATTCAAAGTAAAGATGCCTTAAGCGGAGCATTAATATTAATCATTTGGATATGTTTCTTTAAGGTTATAAATTACTTTTTCTTTAAGTTTAGTTTAAAGAAAATAGTTATTTTCGGAGGATGAAATGCGCTATTTAAAAATATATTCCGTCTTTTTGAAGCAGTATTTAAAAGGACTTATAGAATATCGGACAGATTTTTTTATCGGGATGATTGCTTTTCTTATCGATCAGAGCATCGGCATTTTTTTCATTGCGATTATCTTCCAACATATTGATTTATTAGCCGGTTTTACTTTAGAACAAATTCTCCTGATGTATGGGTTAAGTCAAATACCGCGGGGAATAGATCACCTGTTTTTTGATAATATTTGGTTATTACCAAGAACTGTAAGGCAGGGGGATTTAGACCGCTATCTGTTGCGACCGATAAACTCATTATATCATTTTTTGATTGTCCGTTTTCAACCCGATGCTTTCGGAGAAATCATTCTAGGGATTGTTCTAACCACCTACGGTTTAACTAAATTACCGGGACTCTTTTTACTAGATTACATCGTCATTATCCTGGCCATTTTGATGTTTGCGCTTATCGGTACTTTTATATTTACGGGATTAAAATTAATCACCGCGTCCTTATCCTTTTGGATTATAAACACCTATCCGATAATGCAGATTACATATAACTTAAATTATTTCGCCCAATATCCTGTGATTATTTTTCCAAAGTTTATCAGGATCTTAATGACCTATATTATTCCTTATGCCTTTGTGGCTTATTTTCCGACCTTATTTATCATTGGGAAGATTAATTTCCTGACGGTTTTAGGTGAACTAATCCTACTGACGACCGTACTTATGACATGTGGAATAACTTTATGGAATAAAGGGCTTAGAAAATACACGAGTACGGGCAGTTAATAAAAAATAGAAAAGGTAAGCTCACAGCTTACCTTTTGTTTTAGGGTCACGAATCGTTTTCTTTTTTTGTTTATTAAGATTAGCAGCTTCCTTAGCCAATTGTTCTTTTTCGTATTTTTGTTTTAATACAGCCTTTTCGGCCGCTATTTTAGCTTTTTTCCGCGAAAGGTCTTCATTAATTATTTTTACAAGGTCCGGATCGTCAAGTGTCAGATATTTATCAAAAGCATCCGGATAGATAAATTTTTTATCGCCGTGTTTTTCAAAACTAATGATAATCATATTTCCCTTAACTTCTTTCAGCGTTCCTGCTCCGAACACTTTATGCAAAACAAACGCGTTTAGTATTTGTTTATTTGCTTCCAAAATATCACTCTCTTTCCAAATTAGTATTTGTCGTATCACTTGCTTCCCTTAATACAATAAAGTTGAATTAGATAATTTGCATTAATAAAACAATAAGATATATTTTAATTATACACTATTTTATAAGGGAAATGTAAGTAAATTATGAAAGTATTTTAAATTAGTACAGAAAAGATAACTGTGACTTGATTAAAAAAGAAATTTCCCTGTATAGTAATATAAAACAAGGGTAATTGTAAATTACAAAATGATAAATGTTAAAATATTACTATAAATGTTAAGATTTTACTATTGTTGGTAAGATTTGGAAATGCTATACTTAAATTACTAAAACGTTTACAGGGAGGGTTTTTAGATGAGAAAGTTGTTCTCATTAGTATTTGTAGTATTTTCTTTAATCCTACTATTTGGTTGTGGTAAGGATAAGGAAGTTGAAATTAAGACCATGAGTATGTTCGGTGGAACAGATCCACATGCTGAAACATATGAAGCGCTACTTGCCGAATTTGAAGATAAACATAATGTCATCATTTCTGATAATTCTGCTACTTCTGATGAAATTTGGAAAACAAGTGTGCTTACCGCATTTTACAGTGGTGTCGAACCCGACGTCTTATTTTATTTCACAGGACAGGTCGCCAAACCGCTGGTTACAAATGATTATGTTGTGTCAATAGAAGAAATCCGTGAAAAATATCCGAATTATGCGAAAAACATTTCCGAAAGTGTCATGGATCCATATGCCGTTCCAATTAAGGGTTTTGTCGAAGGGGTATTTGTAAATACAGAATTATTTACGGGTGATTTGGCACCTTATCTGCAAAAGGAAGTTTGGACTTGGACGGATTATCATGAAATAGCAGAAAAATTAATCGCAAAGGATATCATCCCATTTGCTTTTGGTGCTACCGACGTGCCACACTATTGGATTGAACATACGGTATTAGGTGTTTTAGGACCTACAGCGTTCACTGATATTAAAGGTTCAATCGAAAATCATGAGGGTGATTGGGTCAAAGCATTAAAATTGATTAACCATTTTGCCGATCTGGGCTGGTATGGACCAACTAAGGGTAACCAAGAACATGTGGCGGCTGAAGCTTTATTTAAAGATGGGAAGGCTGCGATGATTTTGGACGGATCTTGGTTTGCAGGCAACTTTAATGAAACTACAAAGGTTAAAGCCAGCAAAATGAAAATGATGCCATTCCCGGCAATTCCTACTAGTGAAGGCGGAAAGAATGAAGTCTACATGCAAAGCGGATTCACATCAGGATTTTATATTTCCCGAAAAGCCTGGGAGGATTCTGAAAAACGTGATTTAGCAGTTAAGTTGATTGAAAGCATGACAAGTAAAGAGGCCATTGCTGAATTCTGTAAATCCGGTGGAATTCCAGCTGATACATCGGTTCAATTGGCAAATCAAAGTAACTTGCAAGTATCAATGAATACAATGCCATCAAGAACAAAAGGAGCCACACTACCATTATCAGATGCAGCGAAAGCCGGTTCATTTGCCGAACTGGTAAGTGGGGCCAATGATTATATTACCGGAAATGAAACAGGCATCAAGGCAGCACTAGAAGACTTTTTGAGTAAGCAATAATTAAGTAAGGTATTGCACTTAATGCAATACCTTCTTTTTATAAGAATGTGATATTATATAGAAAAGGAACTTTATCTTATATTGGTGAAAGGAGAGTGTAGATAAATGTACCAAAAAAAATGGGTTGCTTATTTAATGATTGTACCAATGTTACTATTTCTGTTTTTATTCTTGTTTTATCCTTTTTTTGTCAATATCCGAAACAGCTTTTATCAATTTGAAAGCATGCTCGATAAAAATCCTCATTTCATTGGTTTATTAAATTATAAGGAAATGATAAACGATAAGACATTTATCCGTTCACTTACGAATACCTTGATTTTAGTCGGTTTGGTAATTATTTTTCAGGTTGGTATTGCATTAATTTTAGCACTTATGGTTAATTCCATTGTTAAATTACACAATTTTTATAAAATTACCTTTTTTATGCCGATTGTTGTTTCCGCCACTGCTTTAGGATTGATGTTTAACTTATTTTATGATTATAATTATGGAATGTTTAATCAGATCTTAAAATTATTAAATATAGAGCCGGTCTTTTGGAAGGATCCGCAAAAACTGATACGGTTATTTGCGATGATTGTGAGTCCGGTTATCTGGCAATATATCGGCTTTTATTTTGTGATATTTTTAACCGGTCTTGTGGGAATGTCCAAGGATATCCTCGAGGCTTCGGAAATTGATGGTGCCACTGGTTTTCAGAAGATAAAATATATCCAGTTACCAATGCTTAAAAATATCACAAGAACGGTATTGGTGCTTGCCATAACCGGTACTTTAAAAGTATTTGATTTGCCGTATTTAATTTCGCCGCACGGATATCCAAGCGGTAAGACCCATTTTTTGGGTACTTATATGTATGATATTGCTTTTAACACCGTTGATGTGGGATATGCCGCGGGTTTTGCGGTGTTTATCGTGATCGCCGGCGTATTAATGAGCTTAATATCCAATACGATTTTTAGACAAAATCGTGATTTGTAGATGGGGGGATAATGATGAAGAATAAGAGGAGTTTTCTTGGAAATTTCATAATCTATTTTGCGTTAAGTCTTTGGGCTTTTACCTGTCTATACCCTTTCGTATGGATATTAATTAACAGTTTTAAGGATAAGGATCAAATTATCATCAATTCTTTTTCCTTTCCGATTAAAAACTTTACTCTTGCTAATTACGAAGCGGCTTTATTTGGTCGTTATAGTGTTTTGCAGGCTTATATGAACAGCTTTATCATTTCTTTTTCCGTTGTCATTGTCGTTTTAATCATTACGACATTTAGTTCATTTGCGTTAGCCAGATATAATTTCTTAGGGAAAAAAATCGTGTATTCATTGGTTGTGGCCTGCATGATGTTTCCGATCTTTTCAACGATTTTCCCATTATATAAAATGCTTGTCAATTTTCGCTTGAATGGAACGCATTTGGGGGTAATTTTGCCGCAGGTTGCCGGTAATCTGGGCTTTGCGACGATTTTACTTACGGGCTTTATCCAGAATATTCCGACGGAAGTAGAGGAGTCCGCGTATTTAGACGGAGCAAATGTGTTTCAGGTATTGAGATATATTACCGTGCCCATGTCAAAATCGGCTTATTCATCCGTAGCGATTTTTGTCTTCCTTTGGAGTTATAATGATTTATTCCTGCAGATGTTGATTTTAACCGACAGGGCCAAGATGCCGATCAGCGCGTTATTAAGAGAAATAAGTTCTAAGGAAGGCGGAACCAATCAGGGGTTGATGGTAGCCGCCGTAGCTTTGATCGCAATACCGATCATTATCGTGTATTTCTTCCTCCAAAAAAATATCATTAAAGGATTGACTGCTGGAGCGGTAAAGGAGTAATAAATATGGAGATGACATTGGAACAAAAAATCGGACAACTGATGATGGTTGGCTGGAAAAGTGATAAGGTTGAAGATATTATCGAAATAATCAAAAAGTATCATTTCGGTAACATCATTTTATTTACGAGAAACATCAAAAATGCCGGCCATTTAAAAACAATGACTGAGGAAATACAAAAAGCAGCTATTGAATATAACGGGGTACCGGCCTTTATCGCCACCGATCAAGAGGGCGGAAATGTCAGGAGGATTTACGAAGGCATTACTAATATTCCCGGTCACATGGCCATAGGAGCGGCGAGCTTCCGCAGACCTACCGCTGCTAGTGAGATAGGACATATTTTAGGCAGGGAGCTTAAGAGCCTAGGCGTAAATTTTGTTCTGGCTCCCATTGCGGATATAAATACCAATCCGCAAAATCCGATCATTGCGATTCGGTCTTTTGGTGATGAGCCGCAACTAGTATCCAGATTGGCTCATGATATGAGTAAGGCAATACAGGAAGAAAAGGTTGTTGCCACATATAAGCATTTCATCGGTCATGGCGATGTTCATATCGATTCGCATCTTGATTTACCTTATATAAATAAAAGCCTTGATGAGTTAAAACAGACGGAATTAGTTCCATATATGGGTAAATATCTTCCAGATGCCATTATGATTGCCCATATTTTATACCGTAAGCTGGATGACCGTTTTCCGGCCTCCATTTCCCAGAAAATTATTAATGATTTGTTAAGAAAAGAAATCGGATTTAAGGGTATTATCATTTCCGATTGTATGGAGATGGAAGCATTATCGCGGGCCTTTTCCCTAGAAAATGCCACGATCTTTGCCGTGCAGGCTACATGTGATATCATTATGGTCAGTCATTCGTTCGGCAGACAGTTAACCGTCAGAAATGCTTTGATTAACGCCGTTTATACCGGAAAAATAAGCCTCGATTTAATAGATGAATCTGTTAATAGGATATTAAAATATAAAGATAAATATTGTCAGACCTCAGATATTATACCTGATTTTTCGGAAAATCAGAAAATTGCCGATGAGATAAGTTTGGCCAGCATCACAATTGCCAGCGGTAAGCCATTTAAGATCGATGAGGATACCGTTGTCGTCGGCGTGACTAATTATCTTCAGTCCCCAGCCGAGGATGCCAATGTGGAAAACATTGACATCGCCAAAACAATCGGTGAGACATTTTCTATTCCGCATTACAGTATTGACAGTAAAAAGTTTAACGTCAACGAAGTTCAAAATTTCGTTAAGGGCAGGAAGGTTATTCTGGCATTATCCGATTCCCATTTAACTTTGGTGCAAAAGGTACTCTATGCTAATCTGATACAGAGTAACACACGGGTAATGTTAATTTCTTTAAGAACACCATATGATGTATTGGGCCAGGTAGCTCCGGAATGCCATATTTGCATGTATGAATATACGAAGTTATCCGTGAAGTCATTGATTAAAGTCCTACAAGGGGCGGAGGCGAAGGGAAAACTTCCGGTAAATTTAATCACGACAAAAAAAGTTCATAAGGATTTAAAAAGTTTTTTAATGGAAAATATCCTTAATTATATAGATGAACACTATTCCAATCCGTTGACTCTAGCAAGTGTTGCAGAGGAATTTCTTATATCCGCGGGTCACTTAAGCAGATTGTTTAAAGAAAAGATTAATATTACTTTTGTTAATTATTTAAATCAGGTAAGAATCACGAAAGTAAAGCATTTATTATTAACGACAAATTTGCGGGTAAATGAAATAGCCAATCTATGTGGTTATTTTGACATAAACTATTTCGTAAAGGTTTTTAAGAAAAACACCGGGGCAACTCCCACATATTTTCGAAATAATTCAAGCTACTATGACTAAGATAAATTTTTTTCCTCCGAATGATTTAGTAAAAAAGCTTATACAAATAAGCTTTTTTACTTTATAATAAAGGGAAACAATGGTAAAATAAATTATCACAGTTATTAGAAGGAATATAATGAATACATACAAATTTATTAAGGATTATAAAAATATTGATATTTATCGTAATTCATTTAATAATTTAGCGATTAAAACCTTTGGGATTGACTTTGAACCCTGGTATAACGAAGGATACTGGAATGATGATTATGTTTGTTACAGCTATTTGGATGATGATACTGTAATCGCAAATGTTTCCGTTAACAAAATGAAACTAATTATTAACGGAAATATACATAATGCGATCCAGATTGGCACCGTAATGACGGATGTAAATTATCGCAGACAAGGATTAGCCTATCAATTAATGAATAAGATTTTTACCGATTTTGATAAATCCTGTGATTTATATTTTTTGGCAGCGGATGTAAAGGCAATTCCAATATACGAAAAGTGCGGATTTAGACTAATTAATGTAAATCAATATGTGATAGATTTACGGGGTTATGAAAAAATTACGAAAAGACTAGAGCCGGTTACTGTTGATGGGAAAAAAATACTTGATATCAAGAGACAATCACTTCCCTTATCACGTGTTCTATCATCCATAAATGATGAACATATTTTAATGTTTTATTATTTGCACGGCTTTAGTAAACTTTTCTATCAATTAGATGATGACCTCTATACCATTATGGATATAAAGGATGATGTTTTGCATTTGTACGGGGTATTCTCTCCTAAAAGGATTTATTTAAAGGAAGTGATTGAAAAAATAGCGTATACCGGGATAAATAAAATATATTTACATTTTATGCCGGATGATCCACTAAGAAATCTAAACATAACAGAAGATAAAGAAAATATTTGGATGGTAAGACCGCTAAACGATACAAGATTTCCTAATCCGGGGAGATTTCCCGATATATCACAGGCTTAGTATTTTATGCTGATTACTAACTTAATTTTCATCAATTCGTATATAATATTGAGATAATTAAATATTAACGGAGGTCATTATGGGACGCAAATTCTTCTTTTCATTTATGCTTTTACTCGTATGTTCTTTATTTCTGTTTGGCTGTAAAAGCAGTTTAAAAAGCGAAAAGTATTTAGATCAAGGAAATAATACCGAAGATACGGAGGATACGGATAATACCGCGCCAAACCGGAAAATAATCTATGAAGTTAATGCCGACATTATAACTCACAATCTTAAAGATACAGTAGCAAAAATAAAAAGTGAATTAACGGAAGAAGACTGGACTGATTTGGAAGATATTTCCGATAATTATGCCAAGTTAATCATTCGGGTAAAAACGGCAAGATTGGATGATTTTTTAGAAGCAATTTCAGAGGATCATGAAATAAGTAATTTTAAAAAGAAGGCTACGGATATTTCTTTAAAATATCAGGACAAATCCAATTTATTACTGACATATCAAAAAGAACAGGAAAGGTTATTGGAACTATATGAAGATGCCAGTTTATCCGATATGATCTATATCAATAAAAGATTATCGGAGCTAGAAGTTGAAATATTGAAGCTTAAAGGTGAATTAAATCAATTTGACAGTTTAGTGGAATATAGTACTATTCATCTTAATATAAGTTCAATTGAAAAGGAAAGCAAGTTACCGTTTGGAAAACGAATAAACAATGCGTTTAAGAATGGCTTTGATGCGTTACTAATCTTTTTAGATTTTCTGGCAATTGTCTTTGTGACTTTATTACCGTGGTTTATTGTTTTTATACCGGTAGGCCTTGTATTCTATCTTTTGTATAAAAATTATAAAAAGAAATACAAGAAAAATAATCAGGTAACTCATGAGAATAATCAAAAAGAGCGACAATAAACATCATAAAAGCTACTTATCAACGATAAGTAGCTTTTTTTTATGATATTCTAATCCTTTGCCATTTATTTCCTTTATAACGGATGATGAATAAGAAGCTTCTTACAATCCAGTCAATTATCATCGCGACCCAGACACCAAACATGCCTAAATTTAACACTAATGCGAGTATGATACCAAAACCGACTCTGACAAGCCACATCGATACCACACCGACAATCATGGTATATTGTACATCATTTGCGGCTCTTAAAGTATTGGGCAGGATGAACGAGGTTGCCCAGGATATACAGGCATTAATACAGTAGAAGATTAATACCTGTCTTGTCATCGCGGCAGTTTCGGATGATAATTTGTAGATGTCAATGATAAAAGGTAGGGATAATATTATTGTGATATTAATAAAAAATAATGAGACATAAGTATACTTAAGCAGTTTTCTTGTATAATATCTTGCCTGTTCATAATCTCCCGCTCCTACGCATCTACTGACAACGGTTACTAAACCAAGACTGGTCGCTGCCCCCGGGAGTACGGAAAATGATGACACTGTGTTACTGATAGCGTTAGCTGTGATTGAGGCAGTGCCAAATCCGGCAACAATGCTTAGTAGCACGATTTTTCCCAGTTGAAACATACTGTTTTCAACACCGTTGGGGATACCAATATGGAGAATATTGCGTACCAAATAATTATCCAGTTTAAAATGGAACGGTCTTCTGATATGAATCAGAAGCTTTTTATTGGTTAATAAAATGATAATAAATATGGCGGCGAAGATTCTTGAAATTAGTGTCGGATAAGCCGCTCCGGCGATTTCCATGTTAAGTCCGTAAATGCATATTGCGTTTCCGATCACATTGATGATGTTCATTATTATCGATGTAATCATCGTTATCTTTGAATTACCCATCGATCGAAACAGGGCGGCTCCGGCATTATATATGGCGAGAAAAGGAATACTGGCAAAGACAATATTCATGTAAATCATCGAATACCTTGCCACATCTTCTTCAATACTGCCAAAGAGAACGTTTATGATAAAGCCCCTTCCTAAATAGAGAATAATCATAATTAATAAGGAAATCTCCGTTACCAAAACAAGTAGCTGCTCACCCGATCTGTTTGCTTTTTCAAAGTTTTTTTGTCCGAGGTACTGACCTACGACAACGGCTCCTCCGGTAGCGAGAGCACCAAAGATATTAATCAAGAGTATACTTACAGTATCAACTAATGAGACTGCCGAAACCGCGCTTTCCCCCACGGTTGCCACCATGATGGTATCGGACATCCCCACGGCCACGGCCAGTAATTGTTCAATTACCAAAGGAAAAATTAAAATAAACAAATTTCTATTTGAAAACAGATGTTTTGTTTGACCGTCCATCATATTCCTCTTTCCCAGTAAAAATAACATCCATGTCATTCTAAGCAAAATCCGTTACTTTGTCAAGTGAATATATCCTTATTCCGACTTTAATTTTATGGCTTTTTTTAGATAACTATTGTTTTTATTTTGGGATTGTTTTACACTAGTAGAGTACAAGAATTTTTTGGGATATAGAGGTGTGATATGGAAGAATTGCTTAAGAACCTACCTTATTATATAAAGGACAGTCTCAATTTATTAAATATAAAGGTTGATGACCTATTAATAGGTGCCAAGGGTGATTTAAATCTGGCGGGAGAATATGGTGAATGTTATGCATTGGGTACCAAAACACAACTAATATTCATTACCGGCAAATTAGTAGGGAAGAAAAATCCCGTATGGATGGAAGAAAGTTTAGTCACATTTAATTTATCAGATATGGAAAAATTAGATAATGAGCAATTGGTAAGTAACGGAATGTTAGTTGGTTATCTAAATAATGAAGAAAAATTATTATGCCGCTATACCAACAGCAGTATGCGTGATTTTGGTATGTTTTGTAAATTGTTTCAGAAATTAAAAGAAGCCAAGGATTTAACTCCCGAAGATTATAAAAATGACGATATGGTGTTATTCTGTCCAAAATGTGGCAAACGATATGAGGATCCGGTAAGAAAAATCTGTCCTAATTGTTTTGATAAGAGGGCAATCTTTTTAAGGGTACTATCATATTTACCCAAGTATAAAATGAAAATAGTCTTAATGCTTTTACTGATGCTCACAAGTTCGGCGTTAAATGTATTATTACCTTATCTGTCAGGAAACATCTTTTATGACCGGGTATTAAAAAAAGGCGATGATTTTTTCGGTATTATTAATTTATATGGAAAAATAGGCTTGATAATCGGTGCTTTACTTTCCATAAGACTTTTAGCGACAATTGTCAGTGTTCTTTATGGAAGGATTAATTCATCATTATCGGCACAGGTTGTTTTTGATTTAAAAACAGAAATCTTTTCCGCTTTACAGAAATTATCATTAAGCTTTTATAATAATAAACAAACGGGAACCTTAATGAATAATGTTAACGGTGATGCCATGCACCTGCAGTATTTCTTTCATGACGGCGTACCATATTTTATTGTCAATTTCGTTATCATGATCGGTATTTTCGGCGTTATGATTGCGTTAAACTGGCAACTGGCACTTCTTGCTCTCCTACCGATTCCGATTATCGTTTTTGTTTTAAAAAAGATATATCCCCATTTATGGGTATTATATTCCCGTATGTTTCGGCGCAATAGTTCGATGAATTCGATAATCAGCGATTCTTTGGCCGGTTCAAGGGTGGTAAAGGCCTTTGGTAAAGAAGAGGCGGAGATTAACCGCTTTGGTAGGGCAAATAAAAATGTCTATAATGTCACCATTGATGTCGGGAGAATGAATCAGACCGTCTTTCCGTTTTTGTATTTTTTTATGGGGACAAGCAGTTTGGTCATTTGGGGTTATGGAAGCTGGTTAGTGGTTAATGGAGATTTAAGTTTCGGAACACTAATCACTTTTACCGGATATGTCGGAATGTTACTCGGACCTTTACAATTTATGACGCAGATAACCGATTGGTGGAGTTCATGTATGAACTCGGCTTCGCGAATTTTTGAAATTCTCGATACCGTCCCTGAAGTGGAAGAACAGAAGGATGCTGTTCGGATAAAGGATTTAAAAGGGGATATCGTCATTAAAAATGTCTCCTTTGAATATGAGGCAAATAAACCGATCTTAAAAGATATTAACCTTGAAATAAAAAGTGGGGAAATGATTGGTTTGGTCGGTCATTCCGGCGCTGGGAAATCGACACTGACAAATATCATCACCCGCTTATACGATGTTAAGGAAGGATCAATCACGATCGACGGACATGATATTAAAACCTTAAATTTGGGAGATTTGCATTCCCAAATTGGCTTGGTACTTCAGGAAACTTATCTTTTCATGGGATCCATCGCGGAAAATATCGCTTACGCAAAACCCGATGCAAGAATGGATGAAATAATCGAAGCGGCTAAAATCGCCAATGCCCATGACTTTATCATGAAGCTTCCGGAAGGCTATGATACGATTATCGGTGCCAGAGGACAGAGTCTCTCGGGAGGAGAAAAACAACGGATTTCCATTGCCCGTGCAGTGCTTTTAAATCCGAAAATCTTAATTCTCGATGAAGCCACGGCTTCGTTGGATACCGAAACAGAAAGACAGATTCAGGAAGCTTTGGAAAACTTAATTAAGGGAAGAACAACGATTTCTATTGCCCACCGTTTGTCGACCTTAAGGAATGCCGACCGTCTGGTGGTCATAGAACAGGGAAAAATTAAGGAACAAGGTACTCATGAAGAGTTAATGATCTTAAAAGGTGCTTATTTTAATTTAGTTAAGAAGCAAAATGAAGCATTGAAATTGCAGGGGGTATAACCATGAATGAAATTGTTTTTTTAACACCCGATAACGCCAGTTTTTATCGAAATGATAATGGTTTTATCGGACTAAAGTTTGGTGATAATGATTATAAACGTGTTTCTTTAATCAAGGCTTTTCCTTTTAGTAACACATATAACTATATTTCCGTGAGGGACAAAGAACAAAAGGAAATAGGAATTATTCAGGATGTTAATTTATTTTCCGAAGAGATTATCAACCTGTTTAATGAGGAATTGGAAAGAAGATATTATTTGCCGGTCATAGAAAAGATTTATTCGATTAAAGATGAGTTTGGTTATAGTTATTGGCATGTGCTTACGCATCTTGGCGAAAAGAAATTTGTGATCAGAAGAGACTATAACAACTTTATTAATATCAAAAACAACATGATTTTAATCATTGATGTTGATGGTAACCGTTATGAGATTTCTGATTACACAAAGCTTGATAAAAAAAGCTATAAACTTATTGAGTTGATGTTATAAAGGTGCGTGAAACATATGAAGTTAATATATGATTTACCTGATGAAATTAATAATATTGTCAAGGAAAAAATTCTTTATTCCACACCCTTTGATATCAACAAATCAGGGGAAAATGTCTTGGGTTGGTTCGTCATCACAAATGATTATTATTATGTTTTTGAAAATCTGAAGTTAAGCGAAAAAACAAAAATCAGCGATTGTTGCAATATAAAGCATGTGAACGCCATAGGAAACGGGATGCTTGAAGCAATGATAAACGGTAGTGAAAGAATTATATTACGATTTACCATGAAGCATGCCACCAGATATCTTTATGTGGCAAAAATCCTCGAAAGTTTGGCAAAAAAAGAGAAACCCAAACAAATTAGTGATGATGACGAAAATTACTGTCCGAAATGCGGTAAAATGTATTTGCGGGGGTCAAAGATATGTCATAACTGCATAAATAAGAAGGTTGTCATCAAAAGGCTCATGTCGATAATCAAACCATATAGTTTTAGAATCCTATTTGCGTTAATGATTATGTGGGTTATTACCGGTTTGAATCTCGTAAATCCGATTATCTTCCGTACCCTTGTCGACGATTATTTAACCCCTAAGAAGACGGATAAATGGGCGATTTTATTATTAATCGGGGGAATAGGCGTTGTTGATTTGACAAAAACGGTAATCGATGTGTTTAAAAACCGCATGATGATAAAGGTCGGTTCCGGTATATCACGTGATTTACGGCAGACCGTTTATGCGAAAATCCAATCACTTTCAATAAGCTATCTGGATGAACGGAAAACAGGCGATTTGATGAATCGGGTAACACAGGATACGGGCCGATTGCAAAACTTTATTTCCAATAACATATCGATGGGAATAAATCAAATCATCACCTTTTTAGTTGTTACCGTAATACTATGTATATTAAACTGGAAAATGGCTTTACTCATCATGATTCCCGTACCGTTCATCATCATTTATCTGAAATTTTTGAACAAGACTTTTAGAAGAATGTATCATAATCAGTGGAAAATATCGGATAAGGCTAATTCGATATTACATGACATCTTAAGCGGGATTAGGGTTGTAAAATCCTTTGGTATGGAGAAAAAAGAGGTAAACCGGTTTTCCAAAGCCAGTAAAAACCTCTCTAACATCACCGCAAGCAATGAAAAAAGATATAATACCATTTTTCCTTTCTTAAATTTTGTGATGGGAATCGGTAATTTCTTTATTTTATATTACGGCGGAAGCTTAATCCTAAATGAATCGATGGAACTAGGAGAGCTGATTCAGTTTTCCCAATATGCCGGATTAGTTTACGGACCACTTGGTTGGCTGACTTTCTTTCCCCGGTCTTTAACCGATGCCATGACGGCTACGGAAAGAATCTTTGAGGTTTTGGACGAAGAACCTAAAATCAAAAATATCGCGGAAGCCAATAATGCACAAATTAAAGGAAATATCACCTTTGAAAATGTTTCATTCGGTTATAAATCATACGAGCCCGTCCTTAATAATATCAATTTGGACGTTGCTCCGGGAGAAATGATCGGACTTGTCGGTCACTCGGGTGCCGGTAAATCAACGATGATTAATCTGGTCATGCGTCTTTATGATGTCGATGAAGGAAAAATACTAATCGACGGCAAAGATATTAAGGAAATCAATCAAAATGATTTACGCTCACAAATCGGTGTCGTATTGCAGGAAACATTTCTTTTTTCGGGAACGATTCTGCAAAATATCACCTATGCCAAACCGGATGCGACGCTTGAGGAAGTCATTAATGCGGCTAAAATTGCCAATGCCCATGACTTTATTATGAAGTTTCCGGATGCATATGACACAAGAGTGGGGGAAAAAGGTCAGAGGTTATCGGGCGGAGAGAAACAACGCATAGCTATTGCCAGAGCGATTTTGCATAATCCGCGGATTCTGATATTAGATGAGGCAACGGCATCAGTGGATACTGAGACTGAGTATGAGATCCAACAGGCCCTGGGCAGATTAATCAAAAATCGTACCACCTTTGCGATTGCTCACCGCTTATCCACCCTAAGAAATGCCACCAGATTATTGGTTTTGGAAAAAGGCCAACAGATTGAATTAGGAACACACCTTGAATTAATCAAGGCCAAGGGAAAATATTACAGTCTGGTGATGGCGCAGAAGGAAATGACAAGGACAAAAGAAAGCTAAAATATAAGAACAAATCAGACATTTGATTTGTTCTTTTTTAATAAAAGGTGGAAAAAAAAGGAAAATTGTTGTATCATGAAATAAATAGATTTGGGAGGTAAATATGAAGTTAAAAAATGGTGTTGAAGTATTAAAGGTCTTTAATTCATTAGGAGCACGAAATAATATTTATCCGACATTAATTTATGACAAAAATGACGCGATTTTGGTGGATGCCGGTTATCCGGGTAATTTCCAAGTGATTAGTGAACAATTAGCCAATGTGGATGTTCCCTTCACAAAATTGACTAAAATCATTATTACCCATCAGGATTTTGACCATATGGGGGGATTATCGAGTTTTGTGGAAAAAGCGCAGGAGGAAAATATTACTATTGAGATATTAGCGCATGAAGAAGAGAAGGATTACATTGAGGGGAAAAAAACTCCGATTAAGTTGACGGATGATTTTATGCGAAAAATACGCAAAATGGTTGATGAATATTCGGCTAATAAGCGTGATGAATTAAATCATATACTTGATAATTATTATGTTAAAGTAAATAGAGGGCTAAAGGATGGAGAAGTCATTCCTGTCTGTGGCGGAATTACGGTAATTCATGTACCGGGACATACTCCGGGTAATATATGTCTGTATTTACAAAAGCATAAGATTTTAATCGCCGGTGATTCGTTGACTATTATAGAGGGAGAATTACTAGGCCCTGATCAGATTTATACGCCGGATATGGAACTGGCTATTAATTCGTTAAAAAAATTACAGAAATATGATATAAAACAGGTTGTCTGCTATCACGGCGGAGTTTATGAGGGAAATGTCAACAAAAGACTGGAAGTTATCATACGGGATGAATTAAATGAGTTGGCGGCTAAAGCTAAAATGAGGTAATGATATGGAAATCAGGATTTGCAGTTCGACTATAGTGAATATGCTTGGTATCATCAAGAAGGTTAAGGACGGTACGGCAAATAGAAGTGAAATAGAAGATTTATTAGCGCATGATGATTATCAGATGGAATTTGCTCGTTATAAGGGCAGAGTAAGTATGGAAGAATTTATTGAGTATTTGATGCATTTTCCGGATTTAAATGAAGATGATATCAGTAATAAGGATTTAAAAGGACATCATAGCTATTATTTGGATTTAGTGGAAAATTACGAATATTATGTAAATAAACTTTTAATTCTTAACATTGATAAAGAGACAATTGATCAGGCAATAAAAAAAGCACAATACGGATTACCGGATCTATCTTTGGGGAAGATTAATTTTGTGTTTACATTGGGCATCGGTCAAAGTTTTGGTTATGTTTATCAGAATAATATTCATATGGATTATTTACAATTAGTTAAGGAAAATACTAATGTCGATTTAGGTTCAACAATTGCTCATGAAGTTCATCATGTGGGAATTGGTAACCTATTAAATGGTGAGTTTCTTGCCGAATTATCTTTGGAAGAAATGTTTTACCTTTATTTTGCCGGTGAAGGATTGGCCGTTAAGTATTGCAATAACGCGGAAGGTGTGTTATCAAAAAGTATTTATGAAGGACCAAAAAACATCGGTTTGGACCCTTTTACCTGGAAGTATTTAAACAATGATTTTGAAGCTACAATGGTTCATTTCAAAAAAAATATTGATGATATCAGAAGTCACAAAATTAGTACCCGTGATGAACTGACTAATGAAGTGGTAAATTACTGGATGAATTCATATATTGAAGGTCAAAGTAAAAGGGATATTCCTAAATTAAAGCATTTCCGCTTGTATAGTTTTGGCAATGATATTTGGGGAATTATTCATGACTGTTTCGGCAGGGAAAAAGTATTTGAAACATTAATAAATCCAAGCCAATTTCCTCTTGCGTTTAACGCGGCCTTAGAAATGCTCGGTAAGGATGTATATAAAATATAAAATTATTCTAATAGGGAATCTAATAAGTTCCCTTTTTTATTAATTATGGCAATATTTTTGGAAAACTAAAGCGCTTTTATGTTATAATGTAATTAGTTTAACTAATCAATCTAATTTATATGGGGAGGAATGTATGTCATACAGAGTAATTGGTAGTAATGTAAAACGGCTTGATGCCGTAAGTAAGGTTACCGGAAAGGCAAAATATACCGATGACTTTTTTGAACGTGATATGCTCATCGGGAAAGTACTCCGAAGTCCTTATGCCCACGCCCTGATTAAGAAAATTGATGTTAGTAAAGCAAAAGCTTTAGAAGGTGTGGAGGCAGTTATTACGCATGAAGATTTACCGAAGATTAAGTATGCCACTGCCGGTCACCCTTGGTCATTAGATCCTAAATATCGGGATATCGCCGATAGAATGATTTTGACGGATAAGGCTAGGTATGTCGGTGATTGTATTGCCGCCGTAATTGCCAAGGATCATCTTATCGCTGAAAAAGCATTAAAGTTAATTGAAGTGGAATACGAAGTATTACCGTTTGTTTTGGATCCGGAAAAGGCCATGGAAAAAGGCGCTCCCGTCATTCATGATGAAAGACCCGATAATATTCTTTCATCAGTGGGTCAAGGATTCGGGGATGTCGAAGCCGACTTTCTAAATGCCGATAAAATATTTGATGGAGTTTATGAAACTAGTATTGTGCAACATTGCCATTTAGAAAATCAGACGGCTTACGCATATATGGAGGATGAGCGGATTGTTATTGTGTCTTCAACACAAATTCCGCATATCGCCAGAAGAATTGTCGGGCAGGCTTTAGGGATTCCGTGGGGGAGGATTAGAGTGATTAAACCGCATATCGGCGGTGGTTTCGGTAATAAACAGGAGGTTATTATTGAACCGTTGATTGCGGCGATGACTTTGGCGGTAAACGGAAGACCTGTAAGGTACACACTTAGCCGAGAAGAATGTTTTGTCTCGACTCGTACTCGTCACGCCATGAAATTTTATTTTAAAACGGCGTTAACTAGTGATAATAAATTACTGGCAGTTCATATTAAAGCGGTGTCAAATAACGGTGCTTATGCTTCCCATGGTCATTCGATCATTATGAGTGCCAGCAGCAAATTCAGACCTTTATATAACTTTAAATCCGTCAAGGTTGAACCAAAAACTGTCTATACTAATTTGCCTGCCGCCGGTGCCATGCGGGGGTACGGGGTACCGCAGATTTGCTTTGCCCTTGAAAGTCACTTGGATGACATATGCAGGAAATTACATTTAGATCCGATTGAATTCAGAAAAAATAATTTAATCAGCGCAGGTCATGTTGATCCGTTATCGAAAATTAAAGTTCGTTCCTTTGGTATACCTCAATGTATTCAAAAAGGAAAGGAATTAATTAAATGGGATGAAAAAAAGAAACTTTATCAGAACAAAACCGGTGAAAAGCGGCGAGGATTGGGTATGGCATGCTTTAGTTATTTCTCGGGAACCCATCCGGTAAGTTTGGAATTAGCCGGAGCGAGAATCGTGATGAATCAAGATGGTTCGGTGCAGCTTCAGGTAGGGGCAACAGAAATAGGACAGGGTTCGGATACTGTTTTTGCGCAGATGGTTGCGGAAGTACTAGGCATACCAGTGGATATGGTCCATGTCGTTTCCACGCAGGATACGGATATTACTCCTTTTGATACGGGTGCCTATGCCTCTCGGCAAACTTATGTGACAGGTGCCGCCGTCAAAAAGGCCGCCTTAGAAGTAAAAGATGAAATATTAAAGCTTGCCGCGCTGAAATCAGGATTGAAAGCTGAGGAATTGGATATAAGTGAAGCCAACATCATTGAAAAGGAATTGGGTTCTGTCATCTGTTCATTAGAAGAAATTACGATGGAAGCTTTCTATGACAGGATAAATGCCAAACCAATCACAAGTGATACGTCAATAAATATAAGAACAAATGCGGTGGCTTACGGTGTGACATTTGCGGAAGTGGAAGTGGATATGAAGACCGGTGAAATAGAAGTGCTGGAAATATATAATGTTCATGATTCCGGTACCATCATCAATCCGCTGCTCGCAGCAGGACAGGTGCATGGCGGAGTCAGTATGTCCGTCGGTTATGCGTTAAGTGAAAAGCTATTGTTTGATGAAAAAACCGGTAAACCGCTTAACAATAATTTATTGGATTATAAACTTCAGACTATTTTAGACACACCTGAGATAGGAGTTCAATTTGTGGAAATTCCTGATCCTACGGGATCATTCGGTCAAAAATCATTGGGTGAGAATCCGGCTATTTCACCCGCACCGGCCATAAGAAATGCGGTGCTTGATGCCACAGGAGTAGCCTTTAATAAGCTGCCAATGAACCCGCAGTCGGTATTTGAGAAATTCAAATCCGAAGGATTATTATAGGGGGGATAACATGTTTGATATTAAAAATGTTTTGGTTCCAAAAACACTTAATGAAGCGATTGAAATGTATAACAACAATCCCCGGTTAAAAATAATTGCCGGAGGGACCGATGTGCTGATTGGTCTACATCACGGTAAATTAGCAGGTGTTGAATTATTAAGTTTAAGGGATATTCCGGGACTTAATGAAATAAAATTACTTGATGATGGTGTAATTTCAATTGGGGCCATGTGCACATTTTCCCAGATATCCAGAAATGAATTGATTAAAAAATTCATTCCGTTACTCGCAAGCGCAAGTATCTCCATGGGAGGGCCACAGATTCGCAATATCGCCACTATTGGCGGAAATATCTGCAACGGTGCGGTTTCAGCCGATAGTGCCCCGTCACTGTTTGTTTTAAATGCTTTACTACAATTACGAAGTTCCCATGGAGTAAGAATGATACCTATCCAAGATTTTTATGAGGGACCGGGGAAGGTCAAATTACTAGAGGGGGAAATATTGACCGATATTATCATAACTAAGGATAATTATCAGGATATGCACGGCAAATACATTAAATTCAGTAACAGAAAAGCAATGGACATTGCGATGCTCAGTGTATCGGTTTTACTTAAAATTAATAATCATAAATTTAGTGATCTCCGCATTGCCTTAGGCGTAAGTGGTCCGACACCTGTCAGGTGCACCGAGGCCGAGAAATTTTCTATTGATAAAGAAATAAACCAGGAAAATATCGAATCGATAAGCAAATTAGCACTAAACGATGCTACGCCAAGAAACTCATGGAGAGCTTCGAAGGAATATCGTCTGCATTTGATTCAAGTCTTAACAGAAAGAGCGATTAAAGATATCGCTTTAGAATTAGGAGTGAATATCAATGAATGAGAACACCCGAAAAATCAGTTTTGTGGTAAATGATGATACTTATAATATTGAGGTTGATATAAGAGAGTCCCTTTTAGAGGTGCTTAGAAATCGCCTTCACCTGACCGGAGTAAAACAGGGCTGCTCCGTTGGCGAGTGCGGTGCCTGTACCGTTTTAATCGATGGTAAAGCAATCGATTCCTGTATTTATTTAGCCGTTTGGGCGGATGGAAAAAAGATCAGGACAATAGAAGGCGAGAGTAAAAACGGAAAACTGTCTAAGGTCCAACAGGCGTTTGTTGATGAAGGAGCAATTCAATGTGGTTTTTGCACACCGGGTCTTGTCATGTCAGCTACGCAACTTGTCGAAAGCGGAGAAAAATTAAGTGATGAAGAAATCAAAAGAGAAATATCGGGACATTTTTGTCGCTGCACCGGTTATCAAAAGATCTTTAATGCGGTAAAGAAGTCATTGGAAGATTAAATTGGAGGAGTTATCTAGTAATAGATGACTCCTCTTTAACATATAATTAATTAACCATATATTGACAAAAACGCTTTCCTATTATAAAATTAGATTGACTAGTCAATCTAATTTTGACTAAATCATGGATGAGGTGAGAATGATGGAGAAAATTAAAACCTTAATTAAGCAATTAGCTAAATTAGACTACAAAAAGATGTATAATAATGATTTTTTCCTGACCTGGGAAAAATCCGACGATGAAATAATGTCAGTATTTACTGCAGCTGAAATTTTACGCCATATGCGCCAGTCGGGAATCTCTTCAAAGGTATTTGAAAGTGGATTAGGTATTTCATTATTTAGGGACAATTCGACAAGAACTAGATTCAGCTTTGCGAGTGCCTGTAATTTGTTGGGTCTTGAAGTTCAGGACTTAGATGAAGGTAAATCGCAGATTGCTCATGGTGAAACCGTCAGAGAAACAGCTAATATGATCTCTTTTATGGCTGATGTAATCGGCATAAGGGACGATATGTTTATCGGTAAGGGTAACGCTTATATGCGCATGGTCAGTGAAGCCGTACAACAGGGATATAATGACGGTGTATTGCAGCAACGTCCGACGCTTGTTAATCTTCAGTGCGATATAGACCATCCTACACAAACTATGGCCGATACCCTTCATTTAATCAATGAATTTGGCGGTATTGAAAACCTAAAGGGTAAAAAAATCGCAATGACATGGGCTTATTCCCCTTCATATGGCAAACCATTATCCGTGCCTCAAGGTGTTATCGGCTTAATGACCAGACTCGGTATGGAGGTTACTCTGGCATATCCTGAAGGCTATGATTTAATGCCGGAAGTAGAGAAAGTTGCCATTAAAAATGCGAAGTCAAGCGGCGGGAAGTTTGTTAAGACTAATTCAATGAAGGAAGCATTTACGGATGCCGACATCGTATATCCTAAGAGTTGGGCTCCTTTTGCCGCTATGGAAAAGCGAACTAAGTTATATGGTGAATCTAAATTTGATGAGATAAAAGCTTTGGAAAAAGAATTGTTAACTCATAATGCTCTTTACAAGGATTGGGAATGTACGGAAGAAATGATGAAGTTGACTAAGAATGGTAAAGCACTGTATTTACACTGCCTGCCTGCTGATATAACCGGTGTCAGTTGTACGGAAGGTGAAGTATCCGAAAGTGTTTTTGACCGTTATCGTACCCCATTATATCGACAAGCAGGTTATAAACCATTTATAATCGCGGCTATGATCTTTTTAAGTAAAATAAAAGATCCTGTTAAAACATTTGAGGCTTTATTGGCAAAAAATACCAAAAGACTTTTTACAGAATAATTATTAATATGGGGTTGGCTTAATAGTCACTCCCCATTTGTATTTCTTTATGAGGAGGTAAAATATGAGTGATAAAATGCAACCACTAAAGTTTTCGGAGATGATTGAATGGATTAGATCGGAGTATAAGGAACATGGAACTATTTTTGGTATTCATAAGAACAAGTTTTACCGAAAATGTGGTAATACCGGGATAGAGCTGTTTGGTGAAAGACTGTCCTCACCATTGGGACCGGCTGCCGGACCTCATTCTCAGTTGGCGCAAAATATCGTTGCCAGTTATTTGACCGGAAGCCGTTTTATTGAACTTAAGACCGTGCAAATAATTGACGGTGATAATCTTTCGGTAAGTAAACCCTGTATTCTCGCGCATGATGAGGGCTATAATGTGGAATGGTCCACCGAATTAACAGTAAGTAATGCCTTCAATGAATATGTAAAAGCATGGTTTTTGCTGCATGTTTTAATGAGGGAACTGGACTTAAGCAGTGACAGAGACTTTATGTTTAATATGAGTGTCGGATATGATTTGGCGGGAATTAAATCACCGAAAATCGATAGCTTTATCGAAGGTTTGAAAAATGCCTCGGATACGCCGATTTGGAAGGAATGCTACGGCTATTTGGAGAAGAATATTGATATGTTTGCTCATTTTACCATTAGTGATTTACAAAAAGTGAGCGCAAAAATTGCTCCGTCAATTACCCTGTCTACTTTACATGGCTGCCCTCCTGAGGAGATTGAGCGAATTGTCAATTATTTGCTTACCGAAAAGCATTTACACACCTTCATTAAATTAAATCCTACGCTTCTAGGAGAACAGTTTGTTTTTGATACCTTAAATAAAATGGGCTATGATTACATAACCTTAAATCCGCATCATTTTAAAAATGATTTACAGTATGATGACGGAGTGAAGATGTTAAAGAGACTAAAAAAATTAGCCAAGGAGTTAAATTTAGAGGTGGGTGTCAAATTAAGCAATACCTTACCGGTTAAAATCCTGAACAATGAATTACCGGGGGAAGAAATGTACATGTCAGGAAAAGCACTATATCCGCTTACGATTAATTTAGCTTATAAATTGGCTCACGAATTTAACGGCGACTTAAAGATATCCTATTCGGGGGGAATAAATTATTTCAATGTCATTAAGGTTTTGGCAACGGGTATAAAACCGCTTACCTTTGCGACAACTCTCTTAAAACCCGGCGGATATGAACGGATTGCGCAAATGGCAAAGGAAGCGGAAAAGCAACTAGAAACGAAATCCGGGATTAATTTGGAATTGCTGAAACAGCTTGCGGATGAGGCTAGCACTAATCCGTACCATGTTAAGACAAGAAAATTATCACGGAAATTATCCTCAAAATTACCGATGCTTGATTGCCAGGTCGCACCATGTAATATCGGCTGTCCGATTAAGCAGGACATTCCTGAATATCTTAAGCTGGTTGGAGAGCATAATTACCTGGAAGCCCTTAAGGTCATCGTCAAGGATAATGCGGCACCGCTAATTACCGGTTCGATATGTCCCCACTTTTGTCAGAGTAAATGCACGCGCTTAGATTATGACGAGTCGGTTAAGATTCGTAATATGAAGAAAATAGCCGCACTTAATGCGATTGATGAATATCTCTCGAATATTGTCCCAACACCGCTTAGGAGCACGAAAAAGGTCCTCGTAATCGGCGCAGGTCCGGCGGGACTAGCAAGCGCGCTATTTTTAAGACGTAACGGAATTGAGGTTACGGTTATCGATAAAAGAAATGCTCCGTATGGTCTGGTCAATTATGTAATACCGGAGTTTAGAATAGATAAGGAATTAATTGTTAAGGATTTTGAAATTGTAAAGCGTCACGGGGTTAAATTTATCTTCGGATACCAAGAAGAAATAGATATTGATCGTTTTAAGAAGAATTATGATTATCTCGTTTTAGCGATCGGCGCTACCGTTCCCGTAGAGGTTAAGCTCGAAATAAGTGATGGTCCGACATTGGATGCCCTGTCCTTCTTAGAAGAATTTAAAATTAATAAAAATATCAGTTTGGGTAAGCATCCGGTAATCATCGGTGGCGGAGATGTGGCAATTGACTGTGCTAGGGCAGCTTTGCGTGTTACCGGAGTTGAAGATGTGACGATCGTCTATCGGAGAACCAAAGCATACATGCCGGCAAGTATGGATGAAGTAAATCTGGCCTTAAATGAAGGCATAAAAATACGAGAATTGTTAACACCAGTAACATTTACATCGGGTAAATTAAGATGTCAGGAAATGATATTGGGAGAAAAAGATGCATCCGGCAGAAGAAGTCCCGTATCAACGGATAATTATCTAGATATTTTGTGTGATTCCGTCATTTTTGCGACGGGCGAAAGAGCCGACAGTGATCTATTACGGAAAAATAAAATTAAACTAAATGTTAATGGTTATCCGGAAATAAATGATCATAACGAAACAAATTTAAGAAATGTGTTTGTTGCCGGTGATGTCAAGCTTGGACCGAAAACGATCGTAGAAGCAATCGCTGACGGTAAGAAGGTAACTACGGCGATATTGTCTAGGGAAGGATTATCTTCTGATTTCAGCAAAGCTGAATCCACCCTTAACGAAGCTGAATTATATCATAGAAAGGGTAACTTATCCGCTAGCTTTACTGATGAGTGTGAAGCTAACCGATGCCTAGGCTGTAATAAAATCTGTGAATTATGCATCGATGTCTGTCCGAATCGGGCTAACGTGCTTATTATGGTGGATAAGGCTCATCAGGTGCTTCATCTTGACGGTATGTGTAATGAATGCGGAAACTGTGCGGTCTTCTGCCCGCATATCGGTAATCCTTATAAGGATAAATTCACCTTATTCTGGGATGAAGCAGGTTTTGCGGACAGTACAAACGGCGGATTTGTGCTGTTAGATGAGGAAAAGTTACTGTTTAAGGTTAGGCTGCCAGATCGCGACACCGTTTTATATACTTTGGGTGAACAAGGTAAATTACCCGATGATATCATGAGAATCATCGAAGTTTGCTT
The DNA here is from genome assembly GCA_041687555.1 of Haloplasmataceae bacterium. GTDB lineage: Bacteria > Bacillota_I > Bacilli_A > Haloplasmatales > Haloplasmataceae > JAWLBU01. The sequence goes on from JAWLBU010000001.1 coordinate 43,782, forward strand.
TAACAATTATCGCTATTTATTCGCGAGGAGGTAAGTTATGTTACTGATTGGAAATGGAAAAGTTATCACCCGGGATGATACTAATCCGTTAATCGATAATGGTTGTATTGTCATTAAGGATAATAAGATCTTTGAAATAGGGGATACAAAAAGATTGCTGGATAAATATCCGAATGTCAGGTTTATTGATGCCAAAGGAAAAATCATCATGCCCGGTTTTATTAACACGCACATGCATTATTACAGCACATTTGCCAGAGGCATTAATAATGACAGTCCTAAGGCAAAATGCTTCACCGATATATTAAAGGGCTTATGGTGGCGACTTGATAAGGTGCTCGAGCTTGAAGACGTATATTACAGCGCGTTAGTACCGATGATCGATCAGGTTAAAAACGGTGTCACCACCGTCTTTGATCACCACGCCAGTCCTTATGCGATAAGGGGCAGTCTGTTTAAAATCGCCGAGGCTGCCAAACTAGTGGGAATTCGCAGTAATTTGTCATATGAAACATCCGACCGTGACGGTGAAGAAATCACCAATGAAGGAATAAAAGAAAATGTGGAATTTATTAAGTACTGTAATGAGCAAAATGATGATATGTTGAAAGCGACGTTTGGGTTGCACGCTTCGATGACCATTTCGGATAAAACCCTTGATAAATGTGTAGATGCGATTCTAAATTTACATACCGGCTTTCATGTGCACTGTGCCGAAGGTATAGAGGATGTAATCGATGCAAAGCAAAAATACGGTAAGGGTGTCATTTCCCGATGGTATGATGCAAACATCTTGGGAAACAAAACGATTGCCGTTCACTGTATTCATATCAGCGAGGAAGAAATGGATCTGCTTAAGAGTACGGATACGATCGTTGTTCATAATCCCGAGTCAAATATGGGAAATGCGGTCGGAACCTCACCGGTGTTAAAAATGTATGAAAAAGGCATATTATTAGGATTGGGTACCGACGGCTATACCACGGATATGATGGAATCGTTTAAAGTGGGAAATTTGATTCATAAGCATGAACATTGTGACGCAAATGTGGCTTGGGGTGAAATACCCGATATGTTGTTTAATAATAATCGAAAAATCACGGAACGGTTTATTAATAATGAAATAGGAATAATTAAACAAGGTGCCTTGGCTGATATTATCATCGTCGATTATAATCCGCCAACCCCGATAAATAAAGACAATATCAACGGTCACTTAATGTTTGGGATAAACGGACGAAATGTCCTCACAACCATCATTAACGGAAAAGTTATTATGGAAAACCGCGAACTGATTGATATTGATGAAGAAGCTATTATTAAAAAGAGTCGGGAGCTTGCGAGTAAACTGTGGAAGCGCTTTTAAACTAAGAAATAAATTGGAGGAAGTTTTATGACAAAAGATATTACGGAAAAAATACTTGAAGCAACTTTAGAGGTAGTCGCCAGGGAAAAGATTAGCGGGACACGGATGCATTTAATCGCCAAAGAGGCTAATATGAGTCAATCCAATCTGCATTATTATTATCCGACAAAAAATGATTTATTAATGGCTCTAATGGACAGAATTCAGAAGCGTTTCTCGGAAAAAAGAATTGAATCCGTCGATTTAAAGAAAAAAACTGATAAAGAAAATATCCACGGTTTATTTGAAGAAAAACGCGATGATATCCTGAATCATAAAAAGGTGGATTATGTTCAGTTTGATTTTTGGGTACAGGGTACGGTCAATGATGAGCTTAGGGTTAAATTTCAGGAGAGTTTCCGAGAGTGGCGGAAAAATATTGATGAAGTGCTGAAAAACAGTAATATCGATAATAAGGTGAAGAAAATGCTGCCCTATCTTATGGTATCACTGATGATGGGAGCATCGATGCAGTACCTTATTGACGAAGGGGAATTTGACATAGACGAATACTTTAATATTAGTGAAAAATTAATACTGGACAGTTTTAAAAATGATTAATGCGATTATTATGGCTTCAGGATCTAGCTATCGGATGGGGACTAATAAGTTGCTTCTGCCCTATAAAGGTAAGCCGTTAATTTCCCATACGATTGAATTAGTCCTAAGTTGTCCTTTCAGTGACGCACTACTAGTGGGAAGCGATGACTCCGTAATCGATATTGCTAGAATAAGTGGCATCAGAACAATCAAAAATACGGATGCCTCCAAAGGACAAAGCGAAACAATAAAGTTAGGTATTAAAAATACACCCAAGGCCACCGGGTATGCGTTTTTTACCGGGGACCAACCCCTTCTGGATATAAAAACCGTTAAGGCTTTAATGAACTGTTTTTTAAGTAACCCTGATCGTATCATCATCCCAAGATATCGGGAAAAATCGGGAAATCCCGTGATTTTTTCCAGTCTTTTTAAAGAAGACCTGTTAAATCTTGAGGGAGATATCGGCGGAAGAGGAATCATAAAAGCAAATCCCGGCAGTTTAGTTTTTGTTGAGGTAAAAGATGAACTGCTACTGTGGGATATTGATACACCTGAAGACTATGAAAAATTATTATTAAAAAATTGATTGATTAATCAATATAATTGTGGAGGGATATTTATGAATATAGAAGAAATTTTAAAAATGGCGGAAAAATATAAGCCGGACATGAGTAAATTTTTAAGAGATATGATAAGGATTCCAAGTGAGTCTTGCGGTGAAAAGGAAGTTGTATTAAGAATTAAAGAAGAGATGGAGAAGGTTGGGTTTGATAAGGTGGAAATAGACCCGATGGGGAATATTTTAGGTTATATTGGTCATGGTAAACATTTAATTGCCATGGATGCCCACATCGATACGGTAGGTATTGGTGATAAAAACCTTTGGAAAAAGGATCCATATGAAGGCTACGAAGATGAGGAAATTATTTATGGACGTGGAGGTTCCGACCAGGAAGGCGGAATGGCTGCCATGGTTTATGCCGGTAAAATTATCAAGGATTTAGGATTAGAGGATGATTATACGTTAATCGTTACGGGAACTGTTCAAGAAGAAGATTGTGATGGTTTATGCTGGCAATATATTATTAATGAAGATAAGATTAGACCGGAATTTGTCGTGATTACCGAGCCGACTTCATGTAATATTTATCGTGGTCAGCGTGGTCGCATGGAAATTAAGGTCACCACACATGGCATTAGTTGTCATGGTTCGGCTCCGGAAAGAGGCGACAATGCCATCTTTAAAATGGCACCGATTCTTACTGAATTAAGAGCGTTAAATGAAAATTTACATTACGATCCATTCTTAGGGAAAGGTACATTAACGGTCTCAGAAATCTTCTTTACCTCCCCGTCAAGATGCGCGGTAGCCGACAGTTGTACGATAAGTGTTGACAGAAGGTTGACTAATGGGGAAACATGGCAAAGTGCCATTCAAGAAATTAAAAATCTTCCGGCTGTTAAGGCGGCAAATGCCGAAGTTGAAATGTATACCTATGAAAGACCATCTTATACCGGATTAGTGTATCCGACGGAATGTTATTTCCCAACCTGGGTATTGGATGAGGCACATCCGGCTTGTCAGACTTTGATTGATTCCTATAAGGCATTATTTAAAACTGAGCCTAAGGTTGATAAATGGACCTTCTCGACCAATGCCGTATCAATAATGGGTCGATTTAATATTCCATGCATCGGTTTTGGTCCGGGACATGAAGATCAAGCTCATGCACCAAATGAAGTCACATGGAAGGATGAATTGGTAAAATGCTGTGCCATGTATGCCTTGATCCCGATTACCTATGTAAATAAGGTGAAATAATGGAAAAAATCAAGCATTTACGATGCTCCAAATGTGGTAAAACCTATGGTGAAGATGTGATGTATCATTGTCCGGATTGTGGAAAATCCGGTACTTTAGAAGTCGTGTTTAATATTCCTTATGTCAAAAGAGAATTAACGAAAGAATATTTGGATAATAACAAAGACATGAGTATCTGGCGGTATTTCCCACTATTACCTTTGGAAGGGTTAAGTGGTGCCGCTCCGTTACATATTGGTTTTTCACCACTATATAAAGCCAGTCGTTTAGAAAAATTATTGAATATCAAAAATATCTATGTAAAAGATGAGGGAAGAAATCCGACAGCATCTTTAAAGGATCGAGCTTCGGCTATTGGTGTGGCTAAGGCTATTGAATTAAAAAAAGAGATCATCTGTGCCGCATCCACAGGTAATGCCGCTTCGTCATTATCAGGATTTGCGGCCTGCATGGGAATTAAGAATTATATCTTTGTCCCAAAAACGATTCCTGAAGGGAAATTAGCGCAGTTATTAGTGTTTGGGAGTAAGGTTATTTTAGTCGATGGCGATTATGATACCGCATTTGATTTTTGCTTAAAGGCGGTGGAGCACTTTGGTTGGTATAATCGCAGCTGTGCGATAAACCCTTATCTTGTTGATGGAAAGAAAACCGTCAGTTTTGAAATCATTGAGCAATTAAAATTTCAGGTACCGGACAAAATTATCATGTCCGTTGGAGATGGTTGTTCAATCTCCGGAGCTTGGAAAGGGTTCAAGGAATTCTATGAGTTGGGTTTAATTGATAAGTTACCGGTAATGGTATCCGTTCAAGCTGAAAATTCTAATCCGGTCAATCGTACTTATCGAGCACATAAGGATGAGTTTGATTATATACGACCAAAAACAATAGCCGACAGTATTTCCGTAGGAATTCCGCGAAATGGTTATAAAGCCTTAAATGTTTTAAAAGAAAGTAATGGTATCGCCATCGACGTAAGTGATGATGAGATACTTAAGGCTATGACAATTTTGGCTCGTGCCACGGGTGTGTTTGGTGAACCTGCGGGGGTAGCAGGCTTTGCCGGTTTATTAAAGCTTGCGCAAGAGGGTTTAATTAAAGAAGATGAAACGATTGCCTTGGTTGTTTCCGGTAATGGTTTAAAAGATATTAAATCAGCGCAAAGCGCGGTAGAAAGACCGGAAATTATCAAGCCTAGTTTAGAAAGTCTAATAAATTATCTAAATAATGAGAGAGGTGTGTAAGTATGAATAATCTAATTGATTTAACGATAAATGAAAAGCAGTTAGAAGAGACAGTGAAGCTTGCCAGAGAAAGAAATATAATCATCCCGACATTTGCGCAAATGAAGAATCCAGATTTAATACCCGAAGGTATTAAAGAAAGACTAAAAGAAGTTGGGTTAACGGATATTAATCCCCTAAACTTATTTAGGATATCATGGAAAAACGAGCCGGTGGATAAAGGGGGATTATATAATAAATTACCTAATTATATTGAGATTCCTCAAGAAATCTCCGGTGTGAAGGCCAGAATTTTTGCGCTCGTCGGTAAATATTTTCCAATTGGGGCTCATAAGGTTGGAGCAAGCTTTGCCTGTTTGGTTCCAAGACTGGTTACGGGTCAATTTAATCCTAAATTTCATGAGGCGGTATGGCCGTCAACAGGTAACTATTGTCGTGGCGGAGCTTATAACTCAACCTTATTAGGATGTAAGTCAATTGCGATTTTACCGGAAAACATGAGTGCCGAACGCTTTGACTGGTTAAAGAAGGTCGCAGGGGAAATTATTTCGACACCGGGCTGTGAAAGTAATGTTAAGGAAATTTATGATGAAACCTGGAGATTAAGACGTACTAGAGATAATGTCGTAATCTTTAATCAGTTTGGCGAATTGGGAAATCATTTATGGCATTACGATATTACCGGTCATGCGATGGAAGAAGTGCTTAAAAAAGAAATGGGGCCAAACGGTAAGGTGGCGGGTGTTTGCTTGACATCAGGATCTGCCGGAACATTGGGCAGCGGCGATTACATTAAGGATAAATATCCTCATGCGAAATTAGCCGTTGGTGAAGCGCAACAATGTCCAACCTTAGTTAATAATGGTTTTGGTGACCATCGTATCGAAGGTATTGGTGATAAACATGTACCTTGGATTCATAATGTGAAGAATACCGACATGGTTATGGCAATCGATGATAATGACAGTTTGGCTTTCTTCCGCTTAGTAAATGAAAAAGTCGGTCAAGAGTACTTGAAGGATAGAGGCGTAAAACCGGAATTAATTGAGAAACTACCACTAATAGGAATTAGTGGCGCGGCAAACATTTTAATGTGTGTTAAATTTGCGAAGTATTATGAATTAACCGAAAATGATTGCCTAATCACCGTACTTACCGACTCTAGTGAAATGTATAAGTCACGATTAACGGAAATGAATGCCGAAAAAGGTAAGTATAATCTCACACAGGCCGCGATAGATCATAATCGCAGTGTTTTAGGCATTAGAACGGATTATATGGAGGAATTAACATATTTGGGTAAAAAACGAATCCATAATCTAAAATATTATACCTGGATAGAACAACAAATGTATGATGTCAAGGAATTAAATGCCCAATGGTATGAATATGACAATTATTGGGGTAAATTACATCAGATGAGCGATGATTTAGATAAATTAATCATGGAGTTTAATGAAAGAACAGGACTAGTAAAATCCTTATAGCAAGGAGGTGATTCCTGTGGGGATTGTTTTAAAGGGTGGTAATGTTGTTACCGCAACTGATAATTTTATAAGTGATGTACGTATCGAAAATGAAAAAATAGTCGCAATTGGGGATAATCCGGTGCAGGAAAATGATGAGGTAATTGATGTGAGCGGTTATTATCTCCTGCCCGGTGGCATCGATTGTCATACCCATTTTGATTTATCCGTAGGCAGCACAAAAACAGCCGATGATTTTACCTCCGGTACAAGGGCGGCAATCGTCGGCGGTACTACCACGATTATCGATTATGCCACGCAATATAAAGGGGAAACTTTAAGCGAAGCATTGGATAATCAGTTTAAAAAGGCCCATGACTGTTATTGCGATTACGGTTTTCATATGGGGATAACCGATTGGAATGATTGTACCCGTGAAGAAATGGCTCTACTGGTAAACAAGGGTATTACCTCATTTAAATTGTACATGGCCTATAAAAATAATTTGCAGGTTGATGATGGCGTTATTTATCAAGTGTTAAAAAGAAGTAAGGAGATAGGAGCACTAGTTACCTTTCATTGTGAAAACGGAGATGTCATTGATGTACTTGTAAAAGAAGCAAAGGCAAACAAGCATTATGAACCTATTTATCATGCGAAAACAAGACCGGAAATCGTTGAAAAAGAAGCGATAAGCAGAGTCATTCATCTGGCGAAATTAGCCGATGCCCCGGTTTATATCGTGCATCTGTCAACGCAATCGGGTTTATTTGAAATAGTTAACGGCAGAAAAAACAATATTACGATTATGGCGGAAACCTGTCCGCAATATCTGTTACTCGATGATTCGTATTATGAGCGTGATGGGGCCAAGTATGTGATGAGTCCTCCGTTAAGAAAAATAAAAGACAGTTCCGCTTTGTGGATGGGAATCGGAAGCGGTGAAATTGATACAATCGCCACCGATCACTGCTCCTTTAACTTTAAAGGGCAAAAGGATTTGGGGATTGATGATTTCAGCAAAATACCGAACGGAGCGCCGGGAGTTGAGGACCGGTTAGGCTTAATTTACACCTATGGTGTATTAGAAGGTAAAATAAGCTTATCACAGATGGTCGAGATTACATCAACCAATCCGGCAAAAATCTTTGGCTTATATCCGCAAAAAGGGACAATTGAAGTTGGAAGTGATGCCGATATCATCGTCTGGGACCCGGAATATGAAACTACTATCAAGGCCAGTCATCAAACACAGAATGTCGATTATAATCCTTATGAAGGATTTAAAAGGTGCGGAAGGGTCGCTTACGGTTTTTTAAGAGGTAAAAAAATAGTTAAGGACGGGGTAATCATTAATAATGAACCACTGGGTAAATTTCTACAGAGAAAGCCGTTTAAAGGGGTGATGTAATTGTATGAATTTATCTTAAACAATAAAAAAGTAAGTGTGAATGAGGACATAAGGCTTATTGATTTTTTAAGAGATCAGGAAAATCTCACTTCCGTTAAAAATGGTTGTGGCGAAGGTTCCTGCGGGGCGTGTATGGTCTTAGTCGATAAGAAGCCGGTAAGGGCGTGTCTTTTATCGACAAAAAAGGTAGTGGGTAAGGAAATAGTAACCGTTGAAGGCTTCACGCAATTTGAAAAGGAAGTATACCGCTATGCTTTTGCCAAGGCCGGCGCGGTACAGTGCGGTTTTTGCACACCGGGGATGTTAATAAGCGCCAAGGGTTTACTCAATCAAAATATAAATCCTTCCGAAGAGGAAATAAAAAAAACGCTTAGGGGTAATATCTGTCGTTGTACGGGATATGTGAAAATTATCGAAGCAATAAAACTGGCTTCCGCAATTTTTAAAACGGGTAATTTAAATGTAGTCGAGCAATTTACGGGGAAAATCGGGGAGAAATATCCAAGAATTGATGCCTACGATAAGATTTTAGGCAAAGCGGTATATGTTGACGATATGAAAATTGATAATATGCTTTACGGAGCCGTATTACGAGCTAAATATCCCAGAGCTAAGGTTATTAAAATAAATATCGAAAAAGCGCTAAAACATCCTGATGTTTGCGCGGTAGTAACAGCTAAGGATATTCCCGGTAAACGGTTTATCGGTCATTTAGTTAAGGACTGGCCGGCCTTAATTGCCGAGGGTGAGGAAACAAGATATGTTGGCGATGGCATAGCATTAGTAGCATCTAGGAAAAAAGCAACGCTAAATGAAATACTTAATCTAATCGAAGTCGAGTATGAGAAGTTACCTCCTTTATCAAATCCTGAAATGTCACTTGCGGAAGGAGCACCAAAGATACATCCGGGGGGAAATGTCTTAAAAGTTGAAAGGGTAAAAAGAGGTAATGTCGATGAAGCCATAAAAAATGCCAAATATGTTGTTACCAATCACTTTTCCACACCATTTACCGAGCATGCCTTCTTAGAACCGGAAAGTGCTTTGGCAATATATGAAGATGAATGTATAACAATATATACCGGTTCACAGGGAATTTTTGATGAACAGAGAGAAATTGCCGAATTATTGGGATTGCCGAGGGAAAGGGTAAGAACAATCAGTAAGACGGTCGGGGGAGCATTCGGCGGTAAAGAGGATATGAGTGTCCAACATCATGCGGCTCTACTTTCTTGGATTACGAAAATGCCGGTAAAAATGACATTGAGCCGTAAGGAAAGCATGATGGTCCATCCTAAACGACATGCGATGGAAATGGATGTCACCACTGCCTGTGACGAATTCGGAAATCTCGTAGCCTTCAAAGCGAGAATCATTTCAGACACTGGTGCTTATGCTTCGCTTGGAGGTCCGGTTTTACAAAGAGCCTGCACACATGCTGCGGGACCTTATCGGATACCTAATATCGATATCATCGGTACGGCGGTTTATACCAATAATCCTCCTGCCGGAGCATTTAGGGGATTCGGTGTTACACAGTCCGTTTTTGCCAGCGAAACCAATTTAAATCTTTTGGCGGAATATGTTGGCTTAACTCCGTGGGAAATACGCTTTAAGAATGCGATAAAACCCGGGGAAGTTCTGCCAAACGGACAGATCGCCGACGATGGAACGGCATTTAAAGAAACATTACTTGCGGTAAAAGCGGAATATGAGAAACATCAATATGTAGGAATAGCCTGTGCGATGAAAAATTCCGGACTGGGCGTTGGTGTTCCCGATATCGGAAGATGCCGTTTAGTCGTTATTAACGGTAAGGTTCATGTAAGAACTAGTGCCGCAAGAGTCGGACAGGGTCTTGCCACGGTACTGATGCAAATCGTCTGTGAAACAACAGGCTTAAATCCTCAGGATGTAGTTGTTGATGATCCGGATTCTAATTTAACACCAGATTCAGGTACTTCCACGGCATCAAGACAGACGCTTTTTACCGGGGAAGCTACAAGGCTTGCTGCGTTAAAGTTAAAAGCTGATTTAGAAAATAAGCCAATACATTTATTAGAAAACAAAGAATATTATGGCGAATATGAAGGTATAACCGACCCGATTAATTCCTTAAAGCCTAATCCTGTGAGTCACATCACCTATAGTTATGCCACGCAACTGGTTATTATCGATGATACCGGAAAATTACTGAAGGTTGTGGCAGCTCATGATATTGGAAAAGCAATAAATCCGACAAATGTTGAGGGTCAGATTGAGGGTGGAGTCGTCATGGGATTGGGGTATGCCTTGACAGAGAATTATCCGCTCGAAGACTCATATCCTACGGCTAAATTTGGAACTTTGGGCTTATTTAGAGCAACTGATATACCAGAAATTAAATCCATCATTGTTGAAAAAAATCAATCCATTCTAGCATACGGAGCCAAAGGAATTGGTGAGATTTCAACCATTCCGACAGCACCGGCAGTACAGGGTGCCTATTATAAACTTGATGGACAGTTTCGCACAAAACTGCCCCTTGAAAGGACGTTTTACTTAAAATAAATAAACGATTGAGAGGGATTAAATGGAAAATTTATTTGCGGTTAAAGGGAATTTAATTTACACAAAGGATTTTGGGAAATATGAGATTATGGAAAAGGGATACATAGTCGTTTCCGGAAAGACAATTCAAGGTGTATATCAGGAACTGGATGATAAATATCAGGATATTTTAGTTTTAGATTATGGGGATAATTTAATCATCCCCGGCTTTGTGGACTTGCATGTACACGCACCACAATTTCCGAATATCGGTTTAGGTCTTGATAAAGAGTTAATGCCGTGGTTAGAGGCCTATACTTTTCCTGAAGAATCCAAATATAAGGATGTAAATTACGCAAGAAGAGTTTATTCGTCTTTTGTCCATGAATTGTGGAAGAATGGTACCACAAGAGTGTGTGTCTTTGGCACTATTCATAAAAACGCGACGATTGAATTAATGTCTTTACTTAATGAAGCAGGTATTGGTGCTTTTGTGGGTAAAGTCAATATGGATCGAAATTCACCTGATTATTTGATCGAAACAACCGAAGCTTCGATTAACGATACGATAGAGTTTGTGGAGGAATATGGTGATAAGTTCGATTTAGTCAAGCCGATAATCACACCTCGTTTTATACCAAGCTGCACTCCTCAGCTAATAAAAGCACTGGGTGATTTGGTAAAAACAAAAAATCTGCCGGTTCAATCACATTTATGTGAAAATTACGGAGAGATTAATTTTGTCAAAGAATTGCATCCTGAAGCTAAAAATTATGCCAGTCTCTACGATGAGATGGGATTATTCGGGGATACGCCGACAATTATGGCTCATTGTGTTTTAGTGGATGAGGATGAAATTGAGTTAATGGTTAAAAAAGGAGTTTATGTGGCTCACAGTCCTAATTCCAACTGTAATTTAGCAAGCGGAATAGCTCCGATCAGACGGCTGTTAACAAGGGGATTACGGGTAGGATTGGGCAGTGACGTTGCCGGAGGACATTCATTGTCGATGACTAATGTCATGGTAAACTGTTCCCAGGTATCAAATCTAAAATGGATCTATTCGGATCGGATTGATAAACCACTTAACACTTCTGAAGTATTCTATCTTGCAACTAAAGGTGGGGGAAGCTTTTTTGGCAAGGTGGGCAGTTTTGAAGCAGGCTATGAATTTGATTGTCTTGTGATAGATGATCATAGTTTGCCTCATTTTAAAGATTTGACGATTGAAGAAAGACTGCAAAAATACATTTACACGGGTGATGACCGAAACATTAAGGTGAGATTTGTAGCCGGTAAAATGATTGAAGAACCGCAATTAATTAATTAAAGTGATACGGTGTTAGGGGAGGATGGATAGATGAATAAATTAACTGATAATATACAAGTTGCCATGAAGGAAAAACAAGCGGAATTAGTGTTAAAAAATGCCTCGGTAATAAATGTCCATACCCAGTCAATAGATCATGCGGACATTGCCATTAACGGCGATACAATCGTAGGGATTGGCGAGTATCAGGGAATAAAAGAAATTGACTGCAGCGGTATGTATGTCGCGCCGGGATTTATCGACAGTCATGTGCATATCGAATCATCCATGGTGACTCCGGAAGTATTCTCCCATCTTGTGATTAAAAGAGGAATAACCACCATTATTGCCGATCCTCATGAAATCGCAAATGTAATGGGAAATTCGGGTATTGAATTAATGCTTAAGAGTAGTGAAAAAGCAGTGATTGATAATTTTTTTATGTTGCCTTCCTGCGTTCCTGCCGTCAGTTTTGAGGATAACGGAGCAATATTAAATGCCAAAAAACTGGCGAAATTGATTAAACATCCAAAAATTCTCGGGTTAGGAGAAGTCATGGATGTAAGTGCGGTCACAAGCGCAAAAGAAGATATGCTAAGTAAAATAAAGCTAGCGAAAACATTTGGCAAGCATATCGACGGTCATTGTCCGAAGGTTAATAATCAAGCGCTAAACGCTTATTTAACGACGGGTATTAATACCGACCATGAATGTACGGATGAGAAAGAAGCTCTTGAAAAGGTAAAACTGGGTATGTATGTAATGATAAGGGAAGGGTCACAAACCCGTGATTTGGAGAAATTAATCGGTGCCGTAAATGAAAATAACTATCAGAGATTCCTCTTTTGTACGGATGACAGACATATTGAAGATTTAATTGAAGAAGGCAGCATTGATCATTGTATCCGCTTAAGTATCGCACATGGTTTGGATCCAATCAAAGCTTATACGATAGCTTCATTAAATGCATCAATTTGTTTTGGATTAAAGGATCGCGGTTCCATTAGTCCAGGGAAAAAAGCTGATTTAGTCATTTTTAACGATTTGGAAAAATTAAATATCGAACATGTCATAAAAAACGGGAAATTTTATCATGAGAAGGTTACTTTTTCGAAAATTAAAGCAAGGAAAACGATTAATTTAGCGGAAATAAATGAAAAGGTGTTCCATGTGTCCGGAAACACCGAGTATATAAACGTGATCAAAGCCTATCCTAAAACACTAAATACGGGTAGGAATATCCGAAAAGTAAAAAAAGAAAATAATGTCGTCTCTAAAGTTTATAGTAATGAAATAGTCAATAAAATTTCCGTTATCGAAAGACATAAAAACACGGGAAAATATTTTACCGGTTATATTGAGGGGCTGGGATTAAGGAATGCTGCGATTGCCCAATCGATTGCCCATGATTCTCACAATGTGATCGTCGTCGGTGATTCTGATTCCGATATGAAAATCGCCGTAAATCATTTGATTAAAATCGACGGGGGAATTGTCTTTGTTTCCGGTGGTAATGTGTTGGAATCTATTTCACTGCCAATCGGTGGTATTATGACCTATATGAATCCGGAGCATGTTTTGGAAAAGGTGAAAAATCTTAATCATTTGGCAAGAACTCATGGTATTAAGGCGGATATCGATCCTTTTATTACCCTGTCGTTTATGGCCTTACCGGTCATACCGGAAATTAAAATTACCGCCAGAGGATTATTTGACTGCACTAGCTTTAAATTTATTGAGTTGTTTACGGATAAAATCGACGAGGGAGGGGAAGTAATGGAAATTCAGGATATTTTACAACCTAATACATTATCGGAGGCAAAACAATTTCTGATGGAATATGAAAACAGTACAATCTTAGCCGGGGGAACGGATTTGATACTGGATATAAAAAGAGGAAATAAAAGAAGCGAGTATCTTATTGATTTAAGCAAATGTTTGGAATTAAAGACAATAACCGAGACTGATAATGCGGTATCCATTGGCAGTATGGTCACATTTAGCGATTTAATCGATAATCCGATAATTAAGAAGCATTTCAAAGCATTATATGAATGTGCAAAAAGCATGGGGTCACCGCAAATAAGAAATATCGCCACAATCGGTGGTAATATTATTAATGCTCAGGCGGCTTCCGATAGTATTCCTTGTGTGATCAGTTTAGAGGGGAAACTGGTTTTCGAATCCATTGAGGGAAAAAGAACAATTAGTTGTGAAGAATATTTTAGTGATTTTATAACTAATAAAGTTAAGAATAATGAAGTTTTAACACAAATTCTCTTACCAAAGAAACATTATCAGAACGGTTTTTACAAGCTAGGTAAACGCAATGCCTTAGCGATAGCAAGATTAAGTGCTTCCGTTAATTTGAAGGTAAAAGATAACATGATCGAGGATATCATCATTTGTCTTGGAGCCGTAGGCAGATATCCGTTCAGGGTAAAAAAATTAGAACAATTAGCAATCGGAAAACATCCGGATTATTTAAAAAGCGATGAATCATTAAACCTATTAGAGGAAGCGGTATATGAAAGTATTAAAACAAGACAGACGATGCCTTTTAAAAAGGAAGCCGTTAAGGGTGTATTTATGGAAGCTCTGAATAATGCGCTGATCGAGGTGATTTTATGATTGAAGTTACCATTAACGTCAATGGAGAGGATTATACCAGAAAAATTCCTCCATTTCTAAGATTACTTGATTTTATCAGAGATGAATTAAAGCTCAAAGGTACTAAAGAAGGCTGCGGTGAGGGAGAATGCGGTGTGTGTACCGTAATCATGGACGGAAAAACAGTGAACTCCTGTTTAGTACTCGCAAAAAGTGCCCATGGGAAATCAATTACGACAATAGAGGGTGTGAGTAAGGAAAATCTTCATCCGATTCAAGAAGCTTTTTTGGAAGTCGGAGCCGTGCAGTGCGGTTATTGCACACCAGGTATGATTTTAAGTGCTAAAGCCCTTCTCGATAAGAATATCTTTGCCACCGAGTCCGAGATTAGGGAAGCAATTTCCGGAAATCTCTGTCGCTGTACGGGATATCAAAAGATTGTTGAGGGAATTTTATTAGCTCAAGAAAAAATTAAGGAAAGTAAGAGGGGGAATTAAATGAAAGCGGTAGGAGTTGGTTATGTAAGACCCGATGCTCTTGATAAACTTACCGGTAAAGCAATTTATCCCGATGATTTGGAATTTCCGGGCATGCTTTATGCCGGTGTCAAGAGAAGTACCATTCCCTATGGAAGGGTTCTTTCCATAAATATTGATGAGATTAAAAAAATGCCGGGTGTGGTTAGCGTTATTGATCATACCATGATTCCCGGTGCAAAATATCATGGCGTCATTTTTAAGGATATTCCCGTTTTAGTAAGTGACATGATAAAAAGAGTGGGGGATTGCCTCCTTTTGGTCGTTGCAACAGATAAATTATCGTTAAAAAGAGCCTTGGATGCGGTAAAGGTTGAATATGAGGAATATGAGGGAGTTTTTACAATAGAGGATGCCTTAAAACCGGATGCACCGATTATTGGCGATGGAAGCAATATTTTATATGATATAAAAGTAAAACGGGGGGATATAGAAAAAGGATTTGCCGAAGCTGATTATATTGCGGAAAACTGGTATCAGACCCAGATGACCGAGCATGTATTCTTACAGCCGGAATGTGCCGTGGGTAAGTACGATGATGACGGAATGCTCACCGTTTATGTGGCTACGCAGTATCCGCATTATGACAGGGAAGAGGTGGCCCGTTGCCTAAATGTAAAGGATGAGGAAATAAGAATTGTCAATACCACAATCGGCGGAGCCTTTGGTGCCAGAGAGGATATCAACCCGCAGTGTCATGCGGCACTGGCAGCCTATATCACCAAAAAACCGGTTAAAATATTATATACTAGAGAAGAATCCGTTTTATCCCATAGCAAAAGACATCCGATGAAGATGTATTATAAAACAGGGGTTAAAAAGGATGGAAAATTCTGTGCTCTAAAGGCTAGAATTTATGGTGACACGGGTGCCTATGCGTCATGGGGCATGAATGTTTTGCGGAAATCCGCATTACATGCGACAGGTCCTTATGTCATTCCTAATGTGGATATTCAAGCCCTGGCAGTTTATACGAATAATCCGTTTGCCGGTGCCATGAGAGGATTTGGTGCGGCTCAGGTTCCGTTTGCTTATGAAGCACAAATGGATATTCTTGCCGAAAAACTTAATCTGCATCCGCTACAATTCCGTTACCTCAATGCCTTTGAAGTCGGCAGTATTACGGCTTCGGGACAGGAGTTAAAAAGCAGTGTCGGTATTAAACCTTGCATTAGGAAATTGGCGGAACATGATAATATAGAGCTTAAGGGGTGATATAATGAAGAAACGTGGAGTTGGATATGCGGCAACCTTTTACGGTACCGGATATGGTAATGGTTTCCCTGACGAATCAAGGGCAAGTGCTGTAATTACAAGTGCGGGTGACATAATTATTTATGTCGAAGTCAGTGATGTCGGTTCCGGTGGCATTAGTGTCATGACGCAAATTGCCGTAGAAACCCTTAATGTAAATCGGGAACTGATTAAGCTAAAATACGATGACACAAGCCTGACGCTTGATTCAGGGACGGCGGCAGCCAGCCGGCAAACCTATAATACGGGTAATGCCGTACTTCTTGCCTGTAAAGCATTACGCGAAAATATAAATATTGTTAAAGCGGAAAGAATCAATGATAAAACAGATCTGCTTACAGTTTATCAGGAAATGAAGAAATTAGGTTTAGAAACAAAATATGACGGTTATTTTAAAGCATCAACAACTCAGGTTAATCTGGATACCGGACAGGGAAATCCTTATTGGCCATATACATTTGGCGTGGAGAAGGCGGTTGTGGAGGTGGATTGTGATACCGGTAAGGTTGACGTACTGGAATTAGTTGCCTCATATGATGCCGGAAAGATTGTCAATCCTATCTTAGCCGAAGGACAAATCATCGGCGGAAGCGCCATGGGAATGGGATATGCCCTTATGGAGGAAGTAAAGGTGGAAAAAGGGTCCATTAAGAATCGGAATTTTTCCGATTATATAATCCCGACAAGTATGGATATGCCACAGGTAAAAACTTATTTCATCGAGGAAACTGAAGAGACCGGACCATATGGTGCCAAAGGTTTGGGGGAACCGGCAATGTTACCTACGGGACCTGCCATTTTGAATGCCATCTATGATGCCATAGGCGTGAGATTAACCGAATTCCCTGCAACTTGTGACAGAATTTTATTGGCGCTAAAAAATAAAGAAAAGACAAATATATAGGAGACTTTTTCGGGTCTCCTTTTACTTTTGTTTGTGAAAAGATTTTTATGCATCCTTATTGCTTTATCCCTGGATTTATGATATTACTTAATGGTACATATGTAGTAGGATGTGATTATGTGATTAAAGTATATAAGAACCTTTTTTGGTTTATCAAACAAGAATGGAAAAAGTACACGATAATGTTCTTTTTGTTAATTATCTTGGCGTTTATGTCAATTATTCCTGCCAATTTGCTTGGAGGGGCAATTGATTTGATTGCCTCAACCACGATGACAAAACAGGAATTTATTCTATCTGTTTCAATGTTAATCGGTTTTGCCCTTTTGCGTTATCTGTGTAATTTTTTCTATCATTATTTAATAAATGCGGAAGGGCAGAAATTATCATATGAGTTAAGAAAGAGATATTTACTTAAGCTCTTTGAGATGGATGCGAAATTATATGAGAAATATCCCAAAGGAGAATTAATTTCCCGCGTTACCAATGATATGCAGCACTTGACCGTCGCTGCGACCACACTGCTTCAGGAATTGGTGTATAACGGTTCCCTGTTATTTTTTACCGTGGGTACAATGGTTATCACAATTAGCTGGAAATTAACTCTGGTTTCTGTGACAATTATGCCCGTTGCCTTTTTTACATTAACGAGAATCCTAACCGGAATGCGCAAGTATTATAAAACTCATCGGGTGATTTATTCAACGATGACGGAAAAGCTGTTGGAATCAGTTGAAGGCGTTAAGGTGGTAAGGGCATATGTGCAGGAGGAAAATGATTTAAAAAAGCTAAATACGGCGATCATTAATGATATTAATTCCTGGAAGAAAATCGTTAAGTTTGAAACAATCTTCGGTCCCTTATTTGATTTTGTTTATTCCCTAGCTTATTTCATTGCTTTTGCTTATGGGGCCTATTTGGTTATATATCAGGAAATTACCATCGGTAATTTAATCACGTTTACGATGTATTTAGGCTTGTTGTATGCGCCGATAATTTCCTTGAGCAACATCTTTAACGGCTTTAATAATGCGATTATTTCCAATGAGAGATATAACGAAATATTGTCTCAGGAAGCGGAAGTCAAGGATGAAGTAAACTCGAAGCCGATAATTGATTTTACCGAAATTGCTTTTCGCAATGTCTCGTTTAAATATCCCTTTGATAAACATAATGTGATAAATAATATTAACTTTACGATTCACAAGGGGGAAACGATTGGAATCGTAGGACCGACGGGAGCCGGAAAATCTACTTTAATCAGACAATTATTAAGAGAATTTAATGTGACCGAAGGAGATATCTACATTGATGGCGAACCTATCGAATCATTTAAAATCGAAGATGTGCGAAACCTTGTGGGATATGTGCCGCAATCACATGTCTTATTCAGACGTAGCGTTGATGAAAATATTTTGATCGGAAAACCGCAGGCTGATGTGAATGATGTTCAAAAAGCGATTATGATTGCTGATTTTAAGAAGGATCTGGAATTTTTATCCGACGGATTAAATACGATTGTCGGTGAATCGGGTACTACATTAAGCGGCGGGCAGAAACAAAGACTCTCAATTGCCAGAGCAATCGTTAAGAATCCCGAAATATTAATTCTTGATGATTCGTTAAGTGCGGTGGATGCCAATACGGAGGAAAACATCATCAATCATCTTAAGGAATACCGCCGCGGTAAGACGAATATCATCGTTGCCCATCGCTTTTCCGCTGTACGTGAAGCTGATCAAATTCTTGTGTTATCGGAAGGAAAGATTATTGAAAAAGGTAAACACGAGGATTTAATAAAGCTCAACGGTTGGTACAAACAACAATTTGATAAGCAGAATATGGGGGTTAAGTAGGATGAAGGCATTGAAAAAAGTATGGCGCTATGTCCGCAAATATAAGAAATTATTATACTTAAGCTTGGCTATGATGATCATTAATCAGGTTTTAGGGTTGGTATCGCCATTAATCGTAAAGGAAATACTTGATGAACATCTGGTTGGAATTGAAAAACCGTGGTATGAAATTGAAAACAAAAGTGATCATACGGTATCTTATAACGGTAATTATTATAAACAAAAAAGATATTTAAATGATGATGATGTGATTATCAAAGAAGTATCGGTTGTTTTATATAAAAATCACTTCTATTTTGTCGATGAAAAGATCGAAAGCGGTAATATAGCTGTAAAGGATGGTCAATTAAATGTTACCAAGGATGACGTACAATTTAGCTATAATACCGATAAACTCGCTAAAAGCGAAGTAATCGCCTTTTACTCACCTTCATTTGACATATTGAAAGTATTATTATTGCTGCTTTTAATTCGTTCCGTTTTATCAATTACCGTAGGTTATGTTCAAAGGATTTCAATATCATTGATTAATATCTATATGACACGTGATGCAAGACTTGATGCCGTTAAAAAGCTCCAGACAATGCCGATTGATTTTTTTGAAAAAGAACCGGCCGGTAAAATCAGCAATCGGATCGTATACGATGTTAACGGAATGATGATGCTTTTTGGTACGATGATGAATCTGGTGATTAATGCTTCGATGAGCTTTATCTTTGCCTATATCGGTATGTTTTACCTGGATTACCGTCTTGCTTTATTATCATTTGTCATTGTTCCGATTGTCTATATATGGCTCCGTTATTTCGTGAAATGGTTAAGAAGGATCGCGACAAAAGTTAATGAGTTAAATTCTTTGATTACCGCATCGCTTAATGAAATAATAAACGGGATTTCAATATTACAGATATTTAATTATAAAAAACAGACGGCTGAGCGTTTTGACAAATTAAATAAGGAGTTTATGGATGAACATATAAAAGAAGTCAAATTACATACCACAATGGGATGGAATTTAATTAACTGCCTGCGCGGTTTGGTCACGGCCTTTATTATTCTTTATTTCGGTTGGAATTACTTTAATGCTCCGGGTATTATCATCTCGGCTGGTTTGATTTATGCCTATAATGATTATCTGTTAAGACTTATTGATCCTTTAAGCATCCTGTTTAAAGAAGTCGGAAACTTAGAACACGCAATGGTGAGAACCGAACGGATATTTAGAATTATTGACAGTGAGTCGGAAAGTGATTATAAGGAAATAATTCCGAGATATCACGGTGATATCGAGTTTAAGAATGTCTGGTTTGCCTATAATGATAAGGACTATGTCTTAAAAGGTATTAACCTTGATATCAAAGCCGGTGAGATGGTCGGAATCGTCGGACATACCGGTAGCGGTAAATCATCACTGATGAGCTTGTTGCTAAGGTTTTATGATTTGAAACCTACCGATAAGGGTACTATCACCGTTGATGGAGTTGATATCAACACTTATTCCAAGCAGACCTTCCGTGAACATATCGGCATTATTTTGCAGGAGCCGATCTTGTTTAAAGGCACTATTGCTTCAAATGTAAAGTTCGGAAAAGAGATTTCCGATGAGGAAGTAGAGGCTGTTTTGATTAAGATTGGCGCAAAGAAAATTTTAGAAAAGTTTGATGACGGAATAAATCACGAGGTGACAAGGGGAGGTCAAAACCTCTCGCTCGGTGAAAAACAATTAATTTCCTTTGCCCGTGCCTTAGTTTATGATCCGGCAATCTTAATCATGGACGAAGCAACCGCCAACATCGACACTGAAACGGAAGAGATGATTCAAAGAGCGCTAAATGTGGTATCCAAAGGCAGAACGGTTATTGTGATTGCCCACAGATTAAGCACGATTAAAAATGCCGATAAAATTGTTGTCTTAAATAACGGTCGAAAATTTGAAGAAGGCAGTCATGAAGAACTGATTATAAATAACGGTATATATGCTAATATTTACCGTTCTCAGGTTAAATTAAGTTAAAAAAATAAAAAATATCATCTAACGTGGATGATATTTTTTGTCTTTATGAAATACTCTGTTATATAAATCAACGATATAAGGATTGATAAAATAGTCTATGCCGTAATAACCTGCCGATAAGAAAAATAAGGCGATAAATATTCCCGCTATAAGCATTTCCGGATTTGAACTAGTTGTACCGGCATATAGATAATTTAAATTCATAAAGATTGAACCCAGGGCGGCAAACAGGGTGAAAAAACCTAGTATTAGAGCTATGCCAACGATTACTTCACCGTAAGCGACTAAGTAGCTGAATAATTTGGCGTTAGGAAGAGCGATTTCTCTTATAAACCAACCATACCATGCATGAACTTCCGGATGCTCCCCGCCTGTTTTAGCCAGGGCTCCGTTTAAAAATCCGCTTACGGCAACTCCGGCATTTTTACCCGTCCAGCTTGGTGAATTAACTTTACTCCAACCGGATTGCAACCATTGCCATCCCAACCAGATTCTAAGTGCACCTAATAGGATTCTACTTAACATAAAAATAACTCCTTTTATTAATCTATTTATAGTATTTGATTGGTAATGCAAATTAAAATATGAATTTGTTGGCAATTGACAAATTAAGATATATATAGATTTTTTATGGAAAATATGTTATAATAATAGTATAGGTATTAAAAGGAGTGATTACATGACTTATCATTTAAAATATTTTTTAATGCCACATCCACCAATCATTATTCCGGAAATCGGAAAAGGTGAGGAAATAAAAATACAAAGCACCATTGATGCATGTCGTAAAATAGGAAGGGAAATAAGTGAAACTGAACCTGAGACCATTGTCGTTATTACACCCCATGGTCCGGTTTTTAGTGATGCCATCGCTTTAAGCACTGAAACGAGTATTTCCGGAGATTTAGGGCATTTTGGTGCTCCAGATGTTTATATGAAATTAAATATAGATTTGGAATTAACAAATGCAATCGCAGATATAGCTAAGGAAAATTGTATTCAGACCGTTAAAATAAACCATAACTTTCTAAAACATTATAATCGAAAATTTGAATTAGATCATGGAGCGCTCATACCTTTACATTTTATCAATCAATTTTATCAGAATTATCGGGTTGTTCATATTACCTATGGCTTGCTTTCCCCAATAGAATTATATCAATTCGGTATGTCTATTAAGAAAGCCATCGCAAATTTGGAGAAGAAGTGCGTCATAATCGCAAGTGGTGATTTATCACATCGCTTAAGTGAAGACGGACCTTATCCTTATTCGCCTAAAGGACATGTTTTTGATGAGACGATTTTATCTTATTTGGTATCCGGTGATACCCAAGCTATTTTTAATATGAATAAGCATGATATTGAAGAAGCCGGCGAGTGTGGATACCGCTCCATTTTGATATTATTAGGGGCGATGGGTAAATTTAAAGGAAACCTGTTGTCATATGAAGGAACCTTTGGTGTCGGATATGGTGTCATGTCACTAGAGAGTATTGAAAATAGTGATATTTTAAGTGTTTTAAAAAAGGATCGCATAAATAAATTAAAAGCCAAAATCAAAAATTCCGACTGTTATGTGCAATTAGCGCGCAAGAGCTTAAAATATTATTTTAAACAGGGAAAACCGATGGAGGTACCAAATGATTTACCAAAAGAAATGCTTGTAAATCGTTCGGGGGTCTTTGTCTCACTTAAAAAATTTGGTAACCTGCGAGGTTGTATCGGGACTTTTTTACCGACCAAAAAATCTATTGCCCAAGAAATAATCCATAATGCGATTGATGCCGCGATTAGAGATCCACGCTTTAGCCCGGTTGAAGAAAAAGAATTACCGGATCTTGATATCAGTGTCGACATTTTAAGTGAACCGATGAAAGCTTCAATTGCTGAATTAAATCCCAAAATTTATGGAGTGATTGTCTCACAAGGCAGAAAAAGAGGGTTGCTTCTACCGGATTTAGAGGGAATTACCACCGTTAAGCAACAATTGGAAATTGCCTGTCAAAAAGCCGGAATCGATTCTGATAAACATTTTGAGATCGAACGGTTCAAAGTTGAAAGACATGTTGAAGGTGAACTAAATGCCCAATCAGGCTAAATTCTTCAGTCATGAAAAAGACAAAATCAGATGTGATTTATGTCCGCATCATTGTTTATTAGGACTTAATCAAATAGGAGTATGTCAGGTACGGAAAAACAGCAATTCCCAATTAGTTAGTCTTAATTATGGCAATGTAACATCAATAGCTTTAGATCCGATTGAAAAGAAACCTTTATATCATTTTAAACCGGGGAAGAAAATATTATCGATTGCCAGTTTCGGCTGCAACATGAAATGTCAGTTCTGTCAAAATTATCAGATCTCACAACTACAACCGAAAGCAAATTTCCTTACCCCGGATGATTTAGTCCATATAATTAGTGATGTGAAGGACAATATCGGGATTGCCTTTACTTATAATGAGCCATTTATTTGGTATGAATATGTTTATGATTCCGCAAGAAAAATAAAGGAGAAACTACCGGATAAGGATATCGTATTAGTGACAAACGGTTATATCAATGAGGAACCGTTATTAGAGATTTTACCGTATATTGATGCGATGAACATTGACTTAAAAGCATTCAGTCAAGACTTTTATCGCAATATATGCAAGGCTGATTTAGCGCCCGTCCTAGAGACAATAAAGACGGCTTTCGGTAAAACGCATATCGAAATTACTACGTTAATGATCACCGAGGAAAATGATAGTCTTTCGGAAATAGAACAAATTGCCTTATTTCTCTCTAAGATGAGTCCCGATATCCCGCTCCATTTATCAAGATATTATCCGCATTATTTGTTTAAGAAACCACCGACGGATATAAAAAAGATGATTGCTGCTAAGAATATTGCAAACCGGTATCTGAATTATGTTTATTTAGGTAATATACCTAATGCGGATCAAAATACATATTGTCCTAATTGTCATCATTTGGTAATTGATCGGGATCATTTTACCTATCACGATAAATGCCCTGAATGCGGTAATAAAATAAACATAAAATATTAAAATCACTCTTTAATGAGTGATTTATTTATTAAGTCCTTAAGTTCTTTTAATTCTTTTTTAATATCATCTAATTCCTGTTTGTCCTTTGTTTTATTTTCAAGTTCCTTTTGTTCATCGATTGCCGATTGTAGCAAATCAAGTTGAGCGGCAATTAATAAGATATTATCGGCTAAAGCCGTCAAAAAGGATCCTACGACAACCTGCTCCTCAATTGTGAGAGGCTTTGCGATGATAATTGAAAGGATTGTGGCGATAATGTTTAGCTCTTCCGGCGTAAATAACAGTAGAAAAGAACAAGCATTTCTTAAATCTAAATAGTCAGGAGTGGCATTCATCCATCTCACCTTTTATACAAGTAATTCACTATATTAGTATATGCTTAAGTATCCGTAAGAGAATAAATTATAAATAATATAACATTGAAATCATGAATTAGACAAACTATAATTAATATATACGAATCGGAGGGATTAGTCGATGTTTAAACTGATAAAGAATGTTGAAGTATATAGTCCGGATTTTATGGGAGTACAAGATATTTTAATATGCGGGAATAAAATAGTAAAATTAAGTCCTAATATTGATTATATAGATGCTTATGTTTATGATAAAAAAGGATGCATAGCGATACCTGGTATAATTGACCAACACGTCCATATTACTGGAGGTGGTGGTGAGGGTGGCTTTCAGACACGAACCCCGGAGGTATGTTTAAGTGATTTAATTAAGGGTGGAGTAACAACGGTCGTCGGATTACTTGGCACCGATTCTCTAACGCGTAATGTGGAATCATTGTTAGCCAAAACGAGGGCGCTAAAGAAAGAGGGTATCAGTGCATACTGTTTAACCGGAGCATATTCTTATCCATCGCCGACACTGACCGGCAGCATCGAAAAAGACATCGCTTTTATTGACGAAATAATCGGGGTAAAGCTCGCTTTAAGTGATCATCGGGAGCCTTTTATCACCAAGGATGAGTTAAAAAAATTAATTGCTTCCGTCAGAGTATCAAGTATGATAGCATCTAAACCGGGAATCGTCACGCTACATATGGGGGATGATTCCAAGGGTCTGGAAATGATCTTTGCTATATTAAGTGAAACCAGCCTGCCGATAAAACACCTTCGTCCGACTCACATCACCCGTAATGATAAGTTATTTGCCGACGGTTTGAAATTCTTATCACTTGGCGGTTATATTGATATTACGGTAGGTTCGACCTTAGAAAAACTAAAAAGTAATCTGGAGAGAATTGATAATAGATATTTTCATCAGGTCACGTTTAGTTCGGATGGTAACGGCAGTTGGTCGAAATATGATGCCACGGGAAAACTGATAAAAATTGGTGTGCAAAGCTGCGATGGCGTATTAAGCGCCATTAGATATTTGGTTGAAAACGGATATTCATTAACTCAAAGCATCAAATTTGCCACATCGAATGTAAGCGAAGCATTAGGGCTAGCAGAAAAAGGCTTTATCAAAGAAACCATGGATGCTGACATTTTAATTTTGGAAGCTGATTTAAAATTGGATTCGGTTATCGCCGGCGGTCAAATCTTAATGAATAACAAGGAAATCCTCATTAAAGGTACTTTTGATTAGGACATTGGCAGATTTTTTGCATATCTTAATTATGGGTTCGTCGGTCTTTGTATTATTTAACTTATATCAATAATACTTGAACTTATAAGTTTTATTGTTGTATAATGAAGTTACCGATATTTGGAGTGATATTATGCCATATGAATTAACGGATTATTTGGTTGTTGGTATATCATCAAGCGCCTTATTTGATTTGTCTCAAGAACACAAAATCTTTGAAACGAGAGGACTTGACGAATATATCAAATATCAAATAGAACATGAAAAGGATATATTAAAGCCGGGTCCCGGTTTTCGTTTAGTTAAAAATTTATTAAGATTAAATGAATTAAAACCCGATAAACGTTTTGTTGAGGTAATCATCATGAGTCGCAACAGCGCCAACTCGAGTTTACGATTCTTTAATTCAATAGAGCATTACGGCTTGGATATTTGCCGTGCGGCATTAACATCCGGTATGCCGATTAAACCTTACGCGGAAGCCTTTAACGTCAATCTCTTTTTATCAACTAATGTGGAAGATGTTCAGGATGCGATTAACGGAAATATTCCGGCCGGTTTAATTTATAATTATGATTATCACAATGACGGTGACGGTAAACAGATACGAATCGCTTTTGACGGTGATGCCGTTTTATTCACCGATGAATCCGAAAGAATTTATCAAAAAGAAGGATTGGAAGCTTTTGCCAAGCATGAAAAGTTAAACGCCAACAATCCTTTGCCTGAAGGTCCGTTTGCGAAATTCTTAAAATCAATCGGAAAGATACAGAAAGAATTTACGAATGATGAGATGCCGATTCGCACCGCATTAGTCACCGCCCGTTCATCTCCTGCACATGAGAGGGTCATACGCACTTTGCAGGCCTGGGATGTAAAAATCGATGAGGTTTTCTTTATGGGTGGAATAAGAAAAGCTGAAATCTTAAAGGCATTCGGCGCCGATATTTACTTTGACGATCAGGATTCGCATCTGAAATATTCGGTAAATGTCGTACCTTCCGCTAGAGTACCTTATAAAAACTTGTCAAAGCAAATCAGTTTATTTGATGATGCAGAAGAAAAGAGTCAATCATAGGTGGTTGACTCTTTTAGTTTGGAAAATTTAAATCATTTTTTAAATCATTGATAACAGCTTCTAATAATTCATAATCGACAAGATAATTGATCTTTCGGTTACAGGTCTCTAATTTTATCACTTTGGCGGAAAGAAAAGAACTTATATGATAGGATATGGTCGCACTTGATACGCCAAGAGTTGTCGAAATATCCTTTGTTGAGGTAATTCCCTTTGCGATTAATTTTAGAACCTCATACCTTGTTTTATCCCCCAAGGTTTTAAATATTTGGATTCTTTGATTTAATTTATGCTCATTCATTTCTGAAATTCTTTTTAAGGCTTCCTCAATTTTTAAGCCCATAACGATATATTCATCCGTCTCATTATTGATTAGTGATATGTTATATGGGAATAAAATTGATACTAATATTTTATTTTCATCCGGTTTAAATATGCGGCTGTCTAATAAATTGTTGGTCAAAATATTTATGCTTTCTGGACCGTTTTTTTCTAAACACTCAATCAGCTTTTTACCATACTGTTTTATTTTATCTATATATGGAGTATATATTTCTTTAAATAATGGCTTTATTTTTCTCATTAAATCAACATAACTATTTACATATTTTAATGGATTATCGATGATGAGCAATAGATTCCATTTATAGGCCGCATCCATCGGCAAATCTTTCAGAAAACTAAGCATTGCATCTTTATCCTTTGTTATCTCGGAAACCTTATCAAGACTGCTTTCCTCTTGGATAACGTTGTTAATTGAATAAATGATACTGTTTCTAATATCATTAGCGGACAAATTCAGCAGCATTTCCAGATAATCGTCTTCATCTTTGTATGAAAAAAATGAATGAACTTTTGTGATCAAATCAATAAAACTATATTCATCAAAAAAGTTGGAAGTATAATAAAAGCTGATTTCTTTTTTATATGGTTCCAGTTTTGCGTTAGTATAATCTATTAAGTTTATCATTTCTTGATCCTCAAGTTCATAAAGATGATGAAGATGTTTGAAGTCATCATTATTTATTTCTTTGTAGTAGAGTAGCTTGGGGAAACGTAAAAAGTCATTTATTCTGCTTTCTGTTTCATAAAATTTAACTTGCATGTGCTAGTTCACCTTCCTGATTATTTGACACAATATCGTCAATTTTAAATAGTTTCGACCGATAGATGATTAATGAAATTAATAATAATAAACTGTTAATAATGATAACATAGCTAGTATGAACGTTGTCATATAAGTAACCGAAAATCATTTGTCCGATAGGAATAAAGATCGTAATGAGTAGATTTAAAACCGTACCTGTTCTGCTCATTAATTCAATTGGGACAATTTGGTTAAATAAGGTGCCAATGGCAATATTAACCATTGTCGCTAGTAAACCGATAAAAAAACTGATAATTAACAGTGATATATACGGTAGGATATCGGGAATAAAAATGTCCAGAAGAAAATCCGAAGGAATAATCGCACTTAACATTACTAATAATGATATAAGTAAGAAATTTAGATATAATAATTTACCGAGCTTTACTTTCTTAATAATATTCGTACAAAATAAAGGTGCGACGATCATCGAAGCTGATAGGGTCATTTCAAACATTCCGAATTGAAAGTCACTTGCCTGTAATTTTTCCTTAATAATATAAATACAGCCGATCGAAATATAGGGGAACATGATAAAGTTGATTATTGTTCCGATACTGATGATTGTGGCGATTGTTTTATTATTTCTAATTATTTTAAATCCTTCAAATAAATCTGTTTTAAAACTAACAAGATTGATTTTCTCCGGTTTCTTATTGGTTTTAGGAATATTGATAAATATTTCACTTATTGCCGAGATAAAAAAGCTGAGGGAATTGACAATCAAAACGATAAATAAGCCAAATATCCCATATAAAAGTGCGCCAAATATCGGAGCTAACAAATTACCGATATGCATTACCATGGAATTAATTGAATTGGCTTCAAGTAATTCTTCTTTTTTAACGATACTTGGTAATACGGCGGTCATTGCCGAACCAAAAAAAATTTCCGTGATTTCTAAAAGAATGACCAAAATATAAATCAATAACAATGATAGGTTATTGTTAAAGAAAAAGATTACCGCAAACATCCCGATTATAAAAGCATTGGTAAGATCCAACAAAACAATGCTTTTTTTCTTGTCAAACCAATCACCGAAAACTCCGGCAATAGGCGATAGTAATAATCGCGGGATAATCGTTATCGACAGAATTGATGCGAAAATCGTAGCAGAACCGGTTAATGCAAGCACATAAAGTGATAAAGCAAATTGTTGAATATTACTGCCTAGTAACGAGACAAGTTTACCCATTATTAATAAAGTAAAGTCCTTTTGTTTGAAAAGCTTCATTAATATCCTCCAACATACTATTTTATATTTATATTATATGTAGATGATTATCTAATGTCAATTGTTTTATTAGATAATCATCTAATAAGTTTATACTTACCATAAAAAAAGTGTTAATTTAATATTAACACTTTTTAATCAGCTAAACTTGTCCATTCCTGCAATTTACTGTCCAGAAGTTTTTGCTTTTCTTCAATCAAGTTATGAACATCCATGGCTTTTTGATAATTCATGTAAACTTCTTCCGTCTGCTGGTATGACTGTAAATTAAGAATTTCTTCTTCTAACTCGGCTATTTCTTTCTCAAGATTTTCAATTTGTTTTTGAATTTTGCGTTCTAAGCTTTTTTGCTTTTTTTGTTCGACATAATCGTTAATCTGATTATTTTGTTCCTTTTTTAAAAATTCCGCTCTTTGTTTTCTTTCAAGGTAATAATCATAGTCACCGATATATTCGATTACTTCATCTTTGGTTATTTCGATGATCCGTGTTGCGACCTGATTGATAAAAAACCGGTCATGGGAAACAAAGAGGATGGTACCGTCAAAATTAATCAAGGCGGATTCCAATACTTCCCGGCTTAAGATGTCCAAATGGTTGGTAACCTCATCGAGTATTAAGAAATTGGCTTTCTTAAGCGATAATTTGGCAAGGGCCAAGCGGACCTTTTCACCGCCGGATAAATCATTGACACATTTAAAGACATCTTCACCGGTAAACAAATATGCTTCCAATACACTTCTGATGTCCTTTTCCAGCATCATTCTGTTTTCATCCCATAATTCATCAAGAACCGTTTTTCCGGTACTGAGCATTGCCAAATCTTGATCAAAATAAGCAATTTCCACTCCCGACCCGTATTTAATCATGCCTTCGAAATAAGGGATGGTTTTGTTGATGGTTTTTAGTAATGTTGATTTGCCGATGCCGTTGGGACCCAATATGGCTATTTTTTCGCCTTTTTTAATTAAAAAGTCAATATTTTTGAGGAAGGGATTTTGATAACCGATGGACAGATTTTCAACCTGTAACACAATGTTACCGGTAGTTTTACTAAAGGAGAAGTCTACTTTTATCTTCTTATTATCGATGCGTGGATCTTCCAAAACATCCATTTTTTCCAGCTTTTTTCGCCGGGATTGCGCCCGTTTTGTGGTCGTGGCTCTGACGATATTTTTATTTATGAATTCCTGTTCTTTAGCGATCAATTTTTGTTGGAGATTATATTGCTTCTTCATCGCTTCATAACGTTCATATTTAGATGTAAGGTAATTGTCGTAATTTCCGGTGTACAAATATCCTTTGGTAAACTCGATCTCATAAACCCGATTTACCACTTGATTGATAAAATAACGGTCATGGGAAATAATGATGAAGGAATGTTTATAGGATTTAAGGAAGGATTCCAAAAATTCAATTGTTTCCAAGTCCAGGTGATTGGTCGGCTCATCTAGTATTAATATTTCGGGAGCCGTTAATAATAGTTTGGCAAGAGCTAATCGTGTTTTTTCTCCACCGCTTAAGTTATTTACCGGGTGATTATAGTAACTATTAAAATGGAACTGATTTAGGAACAGTTCAATCTGATACTCATAGGTATAGCCCCCGCATTCTTCAAAACGATGTAACAGATTGGTATATTTATAAAGAAGCTCTTCATTGGCATCATTTTCAATTTTTTTGGCTAATTCGTCAATTTCTGCTTTTAAGGTTATTTGTTTACTGAAGACCTGACGCATTTCCTCATACACGGTCTTATCGGAATCAATTAAACTTTCCTGGGAAAAGTAGCCTATTTTCATGTTGGGTGCCACATAAATGTTACCTTTATCATAATCCTCAAGGCCGCAAATTATTTTAACCAGTGTTGATTTTCCCGAGCCGTTCCGACCCACTATCCCGATTTTTTCATGACTGTTTAATTGAAAGGATAAATCATCAAGTATCGTTACCGCTCCGTATGATTTGGTTAAATGACTGACTGTAATTAAGTTCATTTTAATCACCTAAAATAATATTCTTATATATTTTAGCATATTTTGTTGTTTTTTTGAATTATGAAGATTTTATTGGTGAAAAAAGAAAAATTTTTAATTTACATTTAAAATAAATAATGTTATAGTTATATTAATAAAAATATGTGAAAAAATTGATAATGGTGGTGTTAATATGTACAAAATTCCTAAAGCAACTGTCAAAAGACTACCTTTTTACCGTCGTTGTTTTGAAAGCTTGCATGAGCAGGGAATTCAGCGAATTTTATCATCCCAACTAGGAGATATGCTTAAGATAGACCCTGCTACCATTCGTCGGGACTTTTCCTATATAGGTGAGTTAGGTAGACAAGGCTTTGGTTATGAAGTTAATAAGGTATTATTTGCCTTAAATGATTTTTTGGATTTAAATAATATCGAACAATGTATTATTATTGGTGTGGGTAATTTGGGTAAAGCATTCTTACAATATAATGTGATGAAATCACAAACGCAAAATAGTATTAATCCGATAAAAATCAAGTACGCATTTGATATAGCACCTGAAGTGATAGGAAAGACTTTTAGCGGAGTAGAAGTATTGCATATTGATAAACTTGAGGAAGTAATTAAAGAACATAAAATAAAAATTGCGATCTTATCTGTACCTGCGAAAAATGCCAATGAAATCGCCGAAAGATTATATACAAGCGGCATAAAAGGAATATTTAATTTTTCGTCAATTAGTTTAAATGTTCCAAAAAGTGTTTATGTATATGATGTGGATTTATTAAATGAATTACAATCATTTTTATTCTTTGTGAAAAATAAATATGAATAATCATAAAAGGTTATTTTTATATATAGAAATAACCTTTTACCATTTTTATGAAGAAAAATTAGTAAAAAATGTATAAAAAATACTTGAAAAAATATAATATGTATGTATAATAATATATGTGATTAGCACTCGATGTCAATGATTGCTAACAAAACACTATATCAAAGGAGGGTATTATACATATGATTAAGCCATTAGGACAAAGAGTTCTGTTAGAAAAAATCGAAGTTGAAAAGAAGACATTAAGTGGTATTATTTTACCTGATAATGTTAATGAAGAAAAGAACTTCGCAAAAGTTGTTGCGTTAGGAACAGGAAAAAAATTGGAAAATGGTAAAAGGGATGAATTTGACGTTAAGGTTGATGACAAAGTGATTTATTCCCAATATGCAGCAACTGAAACCAAAATTGATGGCAAAAAATACCTAGTCGTTGACGAAAAGGATATTTTAGCGATTATTGAATAATTGAAAGGAGAGACTTTTAATGGCTAAAGATATTAGATTTGGTGAAGATGTACGCCGCAAAATGCTAGACGGTGTCAACAAATTAGCTGATGTTGTAAAGGTAACTTTAGGACCAAAAGGACGTAATGTTGTTCTTGAGCAAAGTTACGGAGCACCGATAATTGTTAATGACGGTGTGACAATAGCTAAAGAAATTAAATTAGATGATAAATATGAAAATATGGGAGCTCAATTAGTAGCTCAGGTCGCTATTAAAACAAATGAGATTGCCGGTGACGGTACAACCACAGCTACTGTATTAGCTCAAGCAATGATAAAAGAAGGTTTAAAAAATATCGCTTCAGGAGCTAATCCAATAATTGTTCGTCGTGGTATTGATAAAGCAATAAAAGTAGCTACGGAAAGTTTACAGAAAATTTCCCGTAAAATTAAAAGTAAAGAGGAAATTGCCCAAGTTGCCGCTATTTCCGCAGGTGATGATGAGATTGGTAAATTAATCGCCGAAGCAATGGAAAAGGTGGGCAATGAAGGGGTTATTACCCTTGAAGAATCCCGTGGTTTGGAAACAGAATTAGAGGTAGTAGAAGGTATGCAATTTGATAGAGGTTATCTATCACCTTATATGGTAACTAATTCTGACAAAATGATTGCTGAGTTAAGTAATCCTTATATTTTGGTTACAGACGGAAAAATTAGTAACCTTCAAGAAATCTTGCCTTTACTAGAACAAATCGTGGCTGAAGCTAAACCATTATTAATTATTGCTGAGGATGTTGAACAAGAACCTCTGGCAACACTTGTGATTAATAAATTACGCGGAAGCTTCCAGGCTGTTGCGGTAAAAGCTCCAGGTTTCGGTGACAGACGTAAACGTTTATTAGAAGATATCGCAGCTTTGACTGGTGCCGAATTTATCACCTCTGATTTAGGTTATGAATTAAAACAAACAAATATCGGTCAATTAGGACGTGCAAGCAAAGTTATTGTCACAAAAGATAATACGACTATTGTTGAAGGTGCAGGTTCACAGGAAGATATTGAAGCACGTATTGCGCAAATTCGTTCGGAAATTGAAGAAACAACATCTGAATATGATAAAGAAAAATTACAGGAACGTTTAGCCAAATTATCAGGCGGTATTGCCGTGGTAAAAGTTGGTGCCGTTACGGAAACTGAGTTAAAAGAACGTAAATTAAGAATTGAGGATGCACTTAATGCTACCCGTGCCGCAGTTGAAGAAGGTATTGTTGCCGGCGGTGGAACAGCATTAATGAATATTTTCAATGATATTGCCGCTATTGAAGCAGTGGGCGATGAATTAACAGGTATTAACATTGTGTTAAACGCTTTGGAAGCACCTGTACGTCAAATTGCTGAAAATGCCGGTTTGGACGGATCGGTTGTTGTCTATAAATTAAAGCAAATGAATCCTGATGAAGGATATGATGCTTTAAGAGATAAATTCGTCAATATGTTTGACGCAGGGTTAATTGACCCTACTAAAGTTGTGCGTATCGCTTTACAAAATGCCGCCAGTATCGCTTCTTCATTCTTAACTACTGAAGCTGCTGTGGTAGAGTTACCAAAGGAAGAAAAAGCAAGTCCAGCTCCAAATATGGGCGGCATGGACATGATGTAATAGAAAAAGATGGTTTTCACCAAACCATCTTTTTTTTAATTCCTTATCATACATAATCGATTAATATTCTAAGTATAATGTAGTATAAATTGCGTGAGGAAAAACTATGATTAAGGAAAATATTTATCAGCGTGTCTGTCCGTCGGGATCCGTACCCTATGTTATTCGTCCCGGTGATACATTGGGTTCAATAGCTTCCCTGTATAATTCGACCATAAGTAGTATTATGGATGCCAACCCGGGTATAAATCCTTATAATTTAATTATTGGAAGTACTATCTGTGTTCCACTTACAAAACAATTGTATCCTTCGTGTCCCACTTCTAATTACTACGTCGTAAAAAGCGGAGATACCTTTAATTCAATAGCTGCTTTTTTTAATGTGACATTTGAACAATTGTATTATGCTAATTATGGAATAGATGTGAACAATTTATATTTAGATCAGGTTCTTTGCATTCCTGTCAACATACCACCGACTAATTTAGTCATTGATACCACAAACAAAATACTAAATGTATTTGCCGGTGATAATATTTTAAAAACCTACGGTATCCTATCAGCAAGCCCTCAAATTCCCAAGGGAACTTTTATTATATTGAACAAAGAGGTAGATCCGGGTGAGGAACTAGGGGCAAGGTGGTTAGGTTTATCTTTACCCGGTTTTGGCATTCATGGAACTAATACACCGGAGTTTATTCAAAACCTGGCAATTAACAGTATCATACTCACTAATGAAGATATTGCAGAATTATTTAATATGGTCACCGTCGGTACCAATGTGACAATAAGTTAGAAGGTGAGTCATGAACAATCTAAACTGTCAATATATTAAATTGTCGGAAGGGGATACTTTAGAAAGTATCGCTTCAAAGTATAATACCACTGTCGAAACGATATTATCATTAAATCCTAACCTTGATAAAAATAATCTGCCCGTTCAAATCTGTATTCCTATTGTCTGTCCAATTGGTTCGATACCTTACAAAGTGACTTCGGGTGACACACTTTCCAGTATCGCAACTAAATTCTACACTACGGCAGAGACCATCTTAAAAACAAATCCTAATTTAAATCCCTATAATTTAAATATAGGTGAGGTTATCTGCATAACCGAGCAATTGCCTAAGGTACCGGCATGCCCGTCACTTAACATTTATGTCGTAAATGTAGGTGATACGGTTTACAGTATTGCCAAGAAATTTGGGATAACTGTTGAAACACTTTTAAGCATTAATCCTGATTTAAATCCCTACAATTTAACAATAGGCAGCGTAATCTGCCTACCGTTTACACCGACGCCATATCTTATTGTCGTTAATAGAGGTACCAGAGAACTTCTATTATATCACTTAGGAATCCTAGTTAAAACATATCCCATAGCGATAGGGAAACCGACAACCCCGACTCCACTTGGGCAATTTTATATCGCAAACAAACAGGTTAATCCCGGTGGTCCTTTTGGAACAAGGTGGATGGGTTTATCCATACCGCATTACGGAATTCATGGAACCAATATGCCAGAATCTATTGGCAAGGCAGCTTCTAATGGTTGTATCCGATTAAATAATCGTGATGTGGAGGAATTATTTAGCTTAGTTTCTGTGTATACGCCAGTAATAATAATTGAATAGTTAATAAAAACCATATCAAAAAAGTTTTGATATGGTTTTTTTATGATAAATTATGTTTTTTAATGTATCTTCTTACAAATTTCTGATAAAGGAAGGTTAATAAAAAGCTTTCCAAGGTTATGATAACTAAAATCATCAGGGCACAGTGCATAAAAAACCTTTCCGGTAATAAATTGATAATCGGATCTTTTGAGGGATCTAATAACCAATAATCATTGGTGAAGGCGATATTATGAAATAAGGTGAATACGGCATTAAAATCAATCATAAACGGAATAAATAGCAATATCGGAATTCCTAACAGAAAATAAGAGGTATATTTTAGAAATAAATAGTCATGCTTTTTAATCAAAAAATAGATACCGATTATTGAAATAAAAAGTGAAGCATACATAAGATAATCAAGTTTAATAAAGATCTTTTTTACATCTTCAAAATGAATTCTTCCCTCTTCACTCATCGGTAGGGAAGGAAACTGTAATGTATCCTTATTTGTTTTAATTAAGTAATCGATCAACACATTATAGTTAGCAATTATCTCATCCTTTTCCAAATCGGTATAATCGGTAATATTTAAATAATCGATATCAAAGTAATAAAGCTGTCTAAAGTTTAAGGTAATTTTTACGGCTGATATAAGTAAAAATAAAGCGAAGAACAAACTAGTTAATATCGTTAGCTTTTTCATAACTTCCTCCTATTAATGATACCCATATTTTATCAATAGACTTATAAATTGTCAATTTACCAAGGTAAATTGTAAATTTACCCCGGTGTCGAGTTTTGGTACATTTTGCTTTTATGTTAAGGGAAATTTTGCTATAATAATCTTAATTAAACTAGTTAGGGGGGAACCTAATTGTTTATAAGTTTGGATTTTGATATCTTATTTATATTAATTTTGATTGCGTTTTTGGCAATCGGTTATATTACCGGTGCGACAATTGAATTAATTAAATTGGTTAGGATATATGTCCCCTTTATTGTTGTGTTTTTTATTGGCGGACCATTATCGCGTTGGGTGTACAAGCTACTATTGTTAAATAATGTTATCGGAAAGATAAATGTTTTAAGGGCAATCCCTTATTTTAACACATTTATCATGCTTTTGGCCACAATTATTGCTTTTTTTGGAGCTTACTTTATTATTGGTCTAATAATAAGATTCATAAAAAACAGGTTGCAATCGGAGATTGTTACCTATAAGTTAGGTAAATTCAATAATCAGTTGGGAGCCGTAATCGCCGTCGGACGCTTTTATATTATCGTATCTTTATTAGTTTTACCGTTTTTTATGCTGGGCTTTACGACGACAAAGGATTTTTCAACTAATTTAGTCTTAAAGTATCCACCTCCTTTTACCCAAGTCGGTCGCTTGGTGCACTCAGCCCAACCTGTGTTAACTGCTTCTAATTCATTGTCAACTTTTATAGAGGTGGTTGATGTAAACAAATTAAAGGAATATTATCGAACAGTATCTGACTTACCTACGACATTAAATAATTATGAGACCAAAGTTCAAGAAAAATGTGATTATTCCATAAAGAGTGGTAAATATCCGTTTTTAACAGCATATGTCAATAATCCGACACTATGTACAGATGAAGAACTGACCGGAATCTTACCATACAAAGGATTTATCATTTGGATTAGCGAAGATAATGTTGATATAAGTAATTTGACAGATGAAGCTTTAATTACGGAATTTAATGATAATTATCGGGAAATACATGATAATACTGATGATAAAGCGATGAAGGAAAAAATTATTAAAGCTCATGAAGCAGCTGATGTATATGTAATAGTCGACAATTGGTTAAATGGAATTATTGAAGAGGGAAGTATATTAAATGATGATAATATGGAACAGGTTATCAATCAATTAGTCGTTGACCGGGCAAACAAGGATAGCGAAGGATTGTTTTTTGAACTGGGAAAACTGAACAGGGATGAAATAGACCAGAAGTTAAAATCATTAGAGACTTTTACATATAATTATACGGAGATTTATAAACCGGTTATGGACAAGATGTCCAGTCAGTTGCCATTTAAGTATAAACTTATCGCATCAACTTTGAAAAACGTTAATTTTATGCCTTCACTGGTACGTACGCCGTTAATGGCAATGTATATCATCGATACGATCGAATTATTAGCCGAAGGCAATATTATGCTGATGAATAATGAGTCCATTTATCGTACATTAGTAAAAATCATGATTCCGTTATACATCTTAACCGATAAAGAAGGAAACAGTAAGGTATTGACGGAAGAAGGCATGAAGGAAATTCTCACAAAAAAATGTGCAAATACTGTTTGCTCAATCGATGATGCTTTTGATAAAGTAATTATCACTGAAGATTTTTTTATCGAATTAATGTATGCCTTAACGGAACCGCAAGGTGAAGAGCATTCATATTTAGAAGAATTAGTAAATGACAACATGATTGAAAGTAAGGCGGTCGATGTATTAGAAGCTTATTTTAATGATAAATTCAAAGAGGAAAATGAAAAAACAATTAAAATAAGAGAGGCTTTAAGTAAAGTGGGTGAGGCTAATGGCTAAAATTCAGATTGACCCAAATGATGTATATGGACAGATAGCAGCTGAAAAAAGACTAAAAGTTTATACCGCATTTAATCCTTATTTTAGTAATGATAATCAAATAGAAATAACAACACTCGAGCAAGTCTTCTTTTTCCATAAGAAAATCGGTAGTACCCGCGTTTTGGGAGAATTTGCGAAGGATGCATCAGTTAAAAAAAGAAAGCGGAAAAAGGTTTTTAAAGACTTACTTAATTTCTGGGATAGTGAGTATCACAAACAAATTGAAGCGCAAAAAAATCAGTTATTAAAAAAGACAACTGGTCTAAGTCGAAAAAGGATAAAAACGATTCATTATTTATTTGTCAACCTGTTAATATTTATAAGTATCTTAGCCATTTTATTAAGTAGAAAGGTCAGTTACTTAACTAATTTCCCATTTATCAAAAATTATGTTCGTAATTTTTACACGATGATTGAAAAACCTTTTCATCATAATTTATTAATTTTCTTAATATATTTATCGATTATGACGATTTTATATATAATAGTCCTGCGTACTTATTTTGAAACACTAAAGAAAGTGGGTACCAATGCCGAAGCCTTTATTAACAATGAGTTTAAAAAGATTAATTTTAGTTTTATTGCTCAGCAAAAAAAGATTAAAAAACATTTATTGAAATCGGTAAATAAAATTTATAAGAAAAATTATAATATCAATAAGGTGTTCGATCCCAATGTGTTAATAAAGAAATTAGAGGGTTATTCGGAATTTATCGAGCAAAAAGTAATAAAATTTCGGAAAAAATATCGGATGTTATTGTTTATCCAATTCTTATTAAAGTTATCCGTTATATCGATTATTGCTTATATAGGATATAATTACTACAATATTTATTATTAATGATAAAGAACAAATAGAGTGAAGTCTTAAATACTTCATTCTTTTTGTTTACGGGTTGTTAATAATAAAGGGACATGAAGTATCGACAATATAGGACAAAGATATTTATTGTTATTTGTTATATGTTATTATAAATATTAGGGATTTTTTCTAGAGGAGGAAGATTTTAATGAGGAAATTATTATATGTAATTTCATTTCTATTAGTCTTAGTTACGGGATTTTTACCATATTCGCTTGATCAGAACAATGAAATAGGACAAATGTTATTAGAAATGTCTACTATAATGACAATCTTAATGATTTTAGTTGATATAGCCGCATTAGTGGTAATATTTAATAAAGATAAAAAAATTGGATTATTTTTAAATTCCGTAATTTTAATTACACTTATCATCGTATTAGCATTACCTAAAACACATTTCATAACTGAATCAGTTCATGTCAAAATAAGAATGTATTTTGGATTTTATGCATTAATATTATCAATAATTTTATATAGTTTTGGAGAATTTATTCATATTAAAGAAATTTGGACAAAGAGTAAATAATTAGATCTCAAAGGCTACTTTTAAATGTCAACTAAAGGTAGTATTTGTTTTTATCTAAATTTGGAAATCTTTTGGAAAAGTTTATGCTATCACATTTAATTTTTAATTAATCTGTAGTATAATTATTCTCGTTAGTTTACTGGTGAAATGCTAACGTTTTATTATTTGTATATAACTTTTTTTTAATGAGTTAAAATAATAAGAGGTGATAAGATGAAAAGAATTGAAATATCAGCTGAACTAGCTTCAATTTTGCCTGATTTTAAAATTGGTGCGGTGTCATTTACCTGTGAAGTTAAAAAAAGTGATGTGATTAATGAATTAATAAATGATATCCAGAATAATATAAGGCTTAAGTATTCCTTAAGTGATGTTTTGGAAATACCGAATATAAAAGCCGCGCGTAACGGGTATAAAGCATTGGGAAAAGATCCTAGTCGCTACCGGTTAGCGGTTGAATCATTATTTAGAAGAATAGTTAAAGGTAATGATTTATATCGCATAAACGATACCGTTGACTTAGGAAATGTATTAGCATTACTTACGGAAAGATCAATTGCCGTTTTGGATGAAGATAAGATAAACGGTGATATTTTAGTCAGGATTGGAAAACAGGAACCCTATGAAGGAATCGGTAGGGGTCCTATTAATATTGAAAATATCCCTGTTTATTGTGATGACTTAGGACCGTTTGGTACGCCGACAAGTGATACGGAAAGAACCATGATTACTGACAATACTAAAAATGTCCTGGTTTTTATCATTTCATTTAACGGTGATTATTATCTGCAGGATAATATTAATCAATGCATTAGTTTATATGAAAAATATGCCATGGCACATAGCTTTTTCTCACAAATAATTTAATTTTACCAATAATTATGTTATAATAGGAGACATGAATATTTTTGGAGGCGAGACAATTGGTAAAAACATATTCGTCAAATTTTATATCAACGACTATTGAAAATCATTTGAAGGAAGGAAAGTACAAGGAAGTCATTACCCGTTTTCCACCTGAGCCTAACGGCTATCTCCATATCGGACATATCAGAGCCATAACCCTTGATTTTGAAATGGCAAAGCTATTTAACGGTAAAACCAATTTGCGTTTTGACGATACCAATCCGACAAAAGAAGATATTGAATTTGTCAATTCGATAAAGGAAGATATAAATTGGTTGGGTTATAAGTGGGATAATTTGTTTTGGGCATCCAATTATTTTGATGAATTATATAATCGGGCCATAATCCTGATCAAAAAAGGCTTGGCTTATGTTGATGATCAAAGTGCGGAGGAAATAAGCAGAACACGCGGTACTTTAACTGAACCGGGTATTGAATCTCCATTCCGTAACCGTTCAATCGAAGAAAATTTATCTTTATTTGAACGCATGAAAAATAAAGAATTTCCTGAAGGATCAAAGGTTTTAAGAGCTAAGATTGACATGGCCAGTCCGAATATGAATATGCGTGATCCGGTCATTTATCGTATAACTTATACTTCACACCATAATACGGGGGATAAATGGTGTATTTATCCGATGTATGATTTTGCACATCCGTTATCCGATGCGATTGAGGGAATCACTCATTCTTTATGTTCATTGGAATTTGAGGATCATCGGCCTTTATATGACTGGTTTGTCAGAGAATGTGAGATGGAAAATACACCGACGCAAATTGAGTTTGGAAAGTTATATTTATCGAATACGATAATCTCCAAGAGAAATTTACGGAAATTAGTTGAGGAAAAGTATGTTGACGGATGGGACGATCCTAGACTGGCAACTATTCGGGGCTTAAGAAGAAGAGGATATTCACCGGAGGCTTTAAAGGAGTTTGTTTTTGATACAAGTGTTTCCAAAACAAATGCGGTTGTGGATTATCAACAATTGGAGCATTATATCCGCGAGGATTTAAAATTATCCGCACCTAGAACTATGGCCGTACTTCGTCCGTTAAAGGTTATCATTACTAATTATCCCGAAGGACAGGTTGAATACTTGGATGAACCGATAAATAAGGAAGTTCCGGAGATGGGTATGAGAAAGATTCCGTTTTCCAGAGAAATTTATATCGAACAGGATGATTTTATGGAGGTACCTATTCCTAAATATTACCGTCTTTACCCGGGAAATGAGGTCCGCTTAGCCAATGCATATTTTATTAAGTGTACGGATGTCATTAAAGATGAAAAAGGTAATATTACGGAGATTCATGCCACCTATGATCCTGAAACCAAATCGGGCAGCGGTTTTACCGGAAGAAAGGTTAAAGGTACAATTCACTGGGTTGATGCAAAGCACAATATTCCGTGTGAAATCAGATTATATGATCATCTGACGATTGAAAATGAAGAGACTAAGGATTTACCGGTATTTGAAAAGCTAAATCCTAACAGTCTAGAGATCTTAAACGGCTATGTGGAAACGGATTTAAAGGATGTCAAACCTTATGATAAATTCCAGTTTAACCGTCATGGTTATTTTGTGGTGGATCCAAAAGATACAAAGGATAATAAAATCGTCTTTAACCGGATTGTCTCTTTAAAGAGTTCATTCAAAATATAAAAGGTCTATTAATCTAGACCTTTTTTTAATGCGGATTCTCTTTAATTTTTATTTGATTAATACCAATAATTATTCCTTCCCTATTAAAGGCTTTCATGAGTTCTCCCCGCATATAGCGCTGTACGGACCAGTGGGTTTCTTTTACCGTATTGCACATTATTCTAATTTCATACCCCAAGGTTTGCAGTTTATTCACACCTAAGATGATGGGATCCGACAGGATATTGGCATTGTTTTCTTTTATGTTGACTAGTTCCTTTTTTATGACCTGAAGTGCTTTATCAATATCGGAATCATAGTCAATTAAAACATCAACCAGTGCTTTGCCGTCCTCGAGTGAGTAGTTGATGAGATGACCGATTTTGGAATTAGGTATGACATGGATTTCTCCGGAAAAGCTTTTAATTTTAATGGCTCGTAAACCTATATCGATAATATTACCCTCGCAGTTATCAATGACAACATAATCTCCTACGGATATATTATCCTCAAAAACATTAAAAAAGCCTTCCACAAAGTCCTTCATTAAGTTTTGGCTACCCACGGCAAATACCACACCAAGTATCCCGGCACCGGTTAAAATGGTATTAATGTCCACGCCAAAGGTTGATAAAATAATTAAAAAAATCACGATATAAAAGAAGTAACGCAATAGGCTTAGTATAATTTTTTCAATTGTCTTTCGTCTTTTTTGAACGAATACGGGATTTTTAAAGGTGATTTTTTTCAGTGATAAGGAGAATATTCTTCTTACAAGTATACGTAAGAGATAATAAATGATCATTCCCCCGATAATAATCAGGAGAACTTGTAAAATCTTTATTAATATGTCATTATAATTAATCCAATAGGGAATATACTTCTTTATATCCATTTATGCCACCTTATTATTTTCTTGTTTATTATTATTGTAAATTTTGTTATAATTATGAGGTTATGCTATCTATTAAATCGTAAAAAAATCATGAAAAACATAGTAATGCAAACGAATGTTTGTTATAATAATTTTAACAAGAAAAAAGGTGATAATATGAATCAGATTACAGCGAATTTAAATCCACAACAATTTGAAGCGGTTAAACATTTTGAAGGGCCAATGCTTGTTATGGCTGGTGCCGGTAGTGGAAAAACAAAGGTCTTAACCCATCGGATTGCTTATTTGATTGAGGAGAGAAACATATCCGAAAATAGTATTCTCGCAATCACATTTACCAACAAAGCAGCCAGGGAAATGAAGGATAGAGTTGAGTCATTAATCGGAAAAAGGGCTAAGGACATGCATATATCCACCTTCCATTCCTTATGTGTTTATATCTTGCGTCAGGATATCGATGTTTTAGGTTATCGAAATAATTTTGTGATTTATGATTCCGGTGATTCATTAAGTGCAATTAAGAAAGTATTGTCGGATTTAAATATTGATGCGAAACACTATCCGCCTAAAAGAATTATCAATACGATTTCAAATCTGAAAAACGATTATCTCTTTCCTAATGATTATAAAAAATATGTCAACGATGATTATACGGAGGTCGTTTATAAAGCATATAAAAAATATCAGGATTTATTGATGAGTGCCAACGCCCTTGATTTTGATGATTTAATCATGTTAACACTACGTCTTTTTGAACGGGACAAAGAAATACTGCAATTCTATCAGCAAAAATTTCAGTTCATTTTAGTGGATGAATATCAGGATACCAATCTGTCACAATTTAAGATTGTCAAATTATTGGCTGAAAGACATCATAATGTATTTGTGGTCGGGGATTCGGACCAATCGATTTACAGTTGGAGGGGCGCTGATATACGCAATATTTTAGAGTTTGAAAAAGACTTTTCTAATGAAGCAAAACAGGTAAAAATAATTTATCTCGAACAAAATTATCGCTCATATCAGAATATATTGGACGTAGCTAACTGTGTCATTAAACATAATTACGGTAATGATAAATATGTAAAAAAACTTTGGAGTAATAAAAAAGACAGTGATAAACAGGTTGTTTACTATCGGGCCGTAAACAGTGATGTTGAAACAGAGTATATTGCTCAAAAAATAATGGAAAAGCTGGATAAGAAAAACCGTGAACTAAATGATTTTGCGGTTCTTTATCGGACAAATGCGATGAGTTTGGCACTTGAAAAAGTGCTTAATAAATACCGAATCGATTATGAGATTTACGGTAACGTTT
The DNA here is from genome assembly GCA_041687555.1 of Haloplasmataceae bacterium. GTDB lineage: Bacteria > Bacillota_I > Bacilli_A > Haloplasmatales > Haloplasmataceae > JAWLBU01. The sequence goes on from JAWLBU010000001.1 coordinate 88,117, forward strand.
CCTTTTTTGAACGTAAGGAAATTAAAGATTTGGGAGCTTATTTGCGCCTTATCGTTAATAGTAATGACGATATATCATTTTTGCGTGTGGTAAATGAACCAAAAAGAGGGATTGGGAATACCAGCCTGGAAGAATTAAAAAATTATGCTAGCGCCAATGATTGTTCCTTATTTGAAGCAGCCAAGAAAATAGATAGTTTATCATCACGCGCCAAATCAAGTTTTTTGAGTTTTGTTGAGGTAATAGAAGATTTACAAAGTAAACTTATCGATATTGATATCAATGATTACATTGATTTGGTCCTGGATAAAACCGGCTATTTGGAAATGTTGAAGCTTGAAAATACCGAAGAAGCATTAGGGCGGATTGAAAACTTGGAGGAATTTAAGACATTAACCCTTGATGTTGAGGAAGACTTAAATGAATTAGGCTTTTTTGTCGGAAGTTCAATCAGTTCCTATGATAAATTATGTATGATTCTAAATAATATCGCCTTATCATCCGATAAAAAGCATAAAAAAGATCATGCGGTTAAACTTATGACAATACATGCCGCTAAAGGATTAGAATTCCCGGTAGTATTCATTTATGGCGTTGAAGAAAATATTTTTCCGCTTGGCGGTAATGACATTGAACCCAAAGAATTAGAAGAAGAAAGACGTTTGATGTATGTGGCGATTACAAGAGCCAAGGATGAATTGTATATCACGAATTCGGAATTGCGCAAGCTTTATGGTAATTATCGCAGCAATCCGGAATCACGTTTTATCGGTGAAATAGATAAAGACTTGTTAAGCTTCCAAGGTGTTAAAAAGATGAAGGTAATGGAAACAAAAAAACCGACAGTTAATGCCTTTGAAGGTTTTGACATCGAAAAAAATATGGATAATGAAAAGGTTGTTAAATGTGGTACTAAGGTACTCCACTCCCGTTTTGGCGAGGGGGTAGTGGTTTCCGTGGATAAGGACATATGCACCATAGCCTTTTCGGCAGCGCATGGAATTAAAAAATTAGATATTAATCATCCGGCTATTACCATTCTTAAATAAAAATTATCGTTCTGTACTTACTATTTTACATACCTTTTGCCAATCTAATCGGCTTTACAACGGAATTTTATTAATTGTAACTGCACTTATTATCACATTAAGTAAAAAAGTACAGGGAAAAATGAGTATGTGCTATTGCCGTTATTAATAATAATTATTTTATAAAATTCATAAAATAAAAAATGAGGTAATTGCGTAAATAACTTTACAATTAAATTTAATTTGCTTATAATTGGTATGTACAATTTGATATTTTGGGGAGCTTATAAGGCTGAGAGGTTATTTAATTAACGACCCGTTGAACCTGTCCGGGTAATTCCGACGTAGGGAAAACAAGATGACTTTTATTGACCTCTTTTAAAGAGGTTTTTTATTTGTCAGGGTTTTATAATAGCTTCCTTAATTTAAGGAGGAATAGGATGAAAACATATCGTACAGTTTTAGTTATTGCGGAAATTTCGCTACTGACATCATTAGCGCTGATTTTCGACTGGATTGCTAATATTACGCAAATTCGGATTTTTCCAAATGGCGGATCAATCAGTTTGTCGATGCTGCCAATCTTTGTACTTGCTTATCGACGCGGGTTAATCCCGGCTTTGGTATCGGGATTATTGTTAGGTACCTTGCAAACCATTCTTGGTGTGACTTATTATTTATATTTCTTACAGTTTTTGTTTGATTACACCGTGGCTTATGGCTTGGTCGGGTTTGCCGGAATATTTTACGGAATGGTGCGTCATAAAGACCGCGTTATTCAAGATCTCTTTATTGTCGTTGGTGCTATCTTGGGTGGCTTTTTACGCTATATGTCGCATGTTATCGCCGGTGTTGTTTACTGGGCACGCATTATTGATGATTCGAGCAAGGTCGATTTTAATGCACCGATAACGGGTGAAGCCTGGTTATATTCATTTGGATATAATGGTACCTACATGGTTCCGTCAATTATTATTTGTGCAATTATTCTTGTGATATTTAACCATTATGCAAGAAAGTTATATACGGAAATCGAATAGTCTAAGACTCCAATCGGAGTCTTTTTTAAATGTGACTAATTGACATAAATGGGTAAAGTTAATATAATTTAAATATAGGTTATTAAAAAGGGGATTATTATGTTAGGTGGAAAAATAAAAATGATTAAGCATCCATTGCTTTATAATTTTCGCGATCGCTTTTTATTGCGCTTTCTCACAAAAGAGATAGTTAAAGATACGATTAGCGATTACATTAGCGATAAGGACTTACGCATCTTGGATGTATACTGCAGAACGGGTGTTGCATCTATTAATATTGCCAAAAGATTTCCTTTTTCTTATGTTGTCGGCATGGAGGAAAATGAACAGTTTCTGCACATTGCCAAGCAAAGAAAACGGAAAAATCATGTGAACAATGTCGAGTTCATGAGTATTTCGAATTTACCGTTACAGAAAAAAATATTTGACGTCGTTACGATGTTTTTTGCCTTAAATGATTTAAATGAAATATTGATTAAAAACTTATTGTTGAATATTAAGAAAATTCTTAAGGCAGGACAAAAATTAATCATCGTAGATTATACGGAAGGCAATAGTTTTTTTATGAAGCTTTTGTTAAAATTCTACTTTTCGCTTTTTTTTAGTAAACATACTAAAAATTTTAAAACAATTAATTTTTACGAATTATTAAAAGAGACCGGTTTTTATAAGATAAATATTAATGAATTTGGCGGGATAAAGATTGTCTATGCATTAAATAATAAGGATTAAAGGTGAGAAAATGAACATCCAAAAAAGCTTTGAAAACGAAAATGCCAAGTTATATCTAGTAGCAACACCGATTGGTAATTTAGGAGATATCTCCCTAAGAGCATTGGAAATTTTAAACATGGTAGATTATATCGCATGTGAGGATACAAGGGTCACAATTAAGCTTTTAAATTACTATGATATAAAAAAGCCTTTAATAAGCTACCATGAGCATAATAAATATGAAGCGGGCATCGGGATTATCAATAAAATCCAAGAAGGGAATAACATCGCCCTAGTTAGTGATGCCGGTACCCCCTGCATTTCCGATCCTGGTCATGAGGTCGTCCGGCTCGCAATCGAAAATAATATCGATGTCGTGACAATTCCCGGACCAAGCGCCCTAATCAGTGCTCTTATTTGTTCGGGCTTGGCACCTCAGCCCTTTACCTTTTTTGGTTTTTTAGATCACAAGAAATCAGCTAAGCGAAAACAATTGGAAGAATTAAAATGCCATCCCTATACCATGATCTTTTATGAATCACCGCATCGCTTTAAGGAAACTATTTCTTTAATGAGTGAAATTTTTGAGGAAAGAAGCTGTGCAATCGTCAGAGAACTAACGAAACGGTATGAGGAAGTATACCGCGGGTTAATCAATGATGTCAATTCATACTATGAAGATATAAAGGGTGAAATAGTCATAATCGTTGAAGCTAACACCAAACCACAGCATCCCGATAATTCCTTACTGGAGATGGATGTGATTGATCATGTAAATTATTATATGGAAATAGGTTTGACGAAAAATGATGCGATAAAACGCGTAGCAATGGAACGTAAGGTAGCCAAAAGAGACGTTTACAATGCCTATCATCAATAAATTTTAACTATATGTGAAAATTTCGGATTAAAACCACCTTACGGTGGTTTTTTATGTTAAAATATAAGTAACATATATTGTTGAGGGAGAGATATATGAATAAGTATTGTGAAACCTATATTAAAATCAGTAAGGACGCCTTAAAACATAACGCTAGGTTTTTTAAAGACCGCAGTAAGAAAAAATTAATCGCCGTCATAAAAAGCAATGCTTACGGGCATGGATTAATCGATGTGGGACATATTTTGGAAGACGAAGCCGATATGTTTGCGGTCGCATCATTAGATTCCGCAATCAGTTTAAGAAAAGCAGATATCAAGCTTCCGATTCTTGTCTTAAATCCGGTTAACTGTGAATATGTAAATGATGCGCTAGAAAATGATATCATGCTTTCGGTAAACAGCCTGCAGGAACTAAAAAATATACGAAAAAACATTAAAATGGGGGATGAATTACTAAACATACATTTAAAAGTAGACACGGGTATGAATCGCATGGGTACAAAAACAGTTGACGAATGTCGGGATATAATCGATTTTGCCAAGGATAATAATATTAACGTTGCAGGTATCTACACCCATTTTCATTCAGCCGATAACACTATACACAGTAAAAAACAACAGGACCAATTTACCAATATCTATAATGCTTTAAATTATCAGTTTCGATATGTTCACTTATGTTCAACCGGTGCAACCTTAAACGGCTGGGATCCGGATTATTCCACGCATGTCCGCATCGGTTTAGGTCTTTATGGCATTTGTGATAGTAAAGATGTTTTACCGGTTTTGTCGATGTATTCGAAGATTATGATTAAAAAAGAACTTAAGCGAGAGGAAACCGTCGGATATGGCGCCAGATTCACTGCTTCTGAAAACACATGGATTGGCGTACTACCTTGCGGATACAGTGACGGAATTATCAGAAGTAATGTGGGAAGAAAAGTATATATAGATGGGCATCATTGTGAGATAATCGGTTCAGTTTGTATGAATTCCCTGATGATAAAATTACCTTTTAAAGATATCGGTGAAGAGGTAGAACTCATAGGTCCCCATGTCAGCGCGATTGATATCGCTAAGCATTTAGGTACCATATCCTATGAAGTAACCACCATCCTACCTCCGCATTTAAAGAGAATAATAGTATAATAAAAAGGGATTACTTCCCTTTTATTTTTTCGATGGCGATTAAAAACGGCGCATCATTAATCTGATTGATAAACTCATATAATAGAACCTGGTATTGTTTTTGATTCAAAGTTTTCACATATTCTAGTAGTGCTTTTTTTTCTTTCATGCCCTCATCATGACCCGGATAGATGACTATTATGGCCAGACCGTTTACTTTTAAGATATTTAGAAGCTGTTTTACCGCTTCCAAAGTTGTTTCCGTTTTTGTGGTCAGAGCTTTGTTACCCCGGGGCAGATATCCTAAATTAAAGATACCGCAGGCTATTTTTTCATGTATTTCTTTAGGGATGACATCCGCCATGTTTTCATGACCGATATTATACAGTGTGACGTTACTACAATCATGCTCTTTAAGTAATGCCTTTGTATTTTCGATAGCCTTCTCCTGAATATCAAAACCATAAACATGACCGTTTTTTACCAGCTTGGCTAAGAATAAAGTGTCATTGCCGTTACCGACGGTGGCATCAATGACATAATCATCAGCTTTTGTACATGAGGTAATTAAAGTCTTTGTGAAATCAAGGATTCCTTCAAGCATGGTAACACCTTCCCTGATAGGTATCTCTCACTGTTAGTTCATGGTCGATCGCATTTAGAACCTCCCATTTTTTAAGACTCCACATTGGTCCGATCAAATCCTCCCTTACCGCATCCCCAGTTAAACGATGGATGACGATATGCGGGGGTATTATCTCCAACTGCTTGACAACCGTATCGACATATTCCTCTTTAGTCATGAGCGGGAAAGGATTTTTAAGATAATCACGTCCCATTCTGGTATTCTTTATCACATGAAGCAGATGTATTTTAATACCTTGAATATCATTTTTAACCAATTCTCTGACGGTTTGAAGCATTTCTTCCTGTGTTTCATAGGGGAGACCGTTTATAATATGAACGATTACTTCAATGTTTTTTTTTCTTAATTTTTTCACACCTTCGATAAATGTTTGATAATCATGACCGCGATTAATCAGTTTTGCGCTTTTTTCATTAATTGTCTGCAAACCGACCTCAATGAATAAATTGGTTCTTTGATTCAATTCCCCGAGATACTCCACCACATCATCCTCCAAACAATCCGGACGTGTGGAAATGGCCAAACCAATGATGTCACTGCTGTAATTAAGCACCGTTTCATACTTTTCTTTTAATTCTGCAACCGGAGCATAGGTATTGGTATTGGCCTGAAAATAAGCTATATATTTAGCTTCGCTCCATTTTTTATGCATCATCGATTTGATTTTTTCAAACTGGGTTATTAAATCATCATGCTTATCCCCGGCAAAATCGCCGCTTCCTAAAGCCGAACAAAAAGTGCATCCGCCATAACCTGATTTGCCTGTTTTATTGGGGCAGGTAAACCCGGCGTTTAAAGATACTTTGAAAACTTTTTGTTTAAATCGTTTTTTATAATATTCATTTAGACTATAATATCTCTTTTCCGTAAATAATAAGTTCATACAATCACCAAATTTATTTTATCATAAAGTGAAATAATTTGTTTAATTTTAAGATTAATGTTTAAAAAAGGGAAAAAATTAGTTAAAATAGTATTAGTATGTCTTGAGGTGATGATTGTGACAGAAAAATTAAATAATATTTTATTTCACCCATCGAAACTAATGCAATATCGAAAAACGAATTTCTTTTTAGTGCTTTTATATTTGTTAGCTTTATCAGCATTTGCGATTATCGTCCCGATTATTGATATTGTTAAGACTCCGGAATTAACTATTGCCGATAAGGATAGAATTGAAGCAACAGTTAATTTTAATTTTGATTTAGCCACTGATTTACCGGATTGTAGTCTAAATAACGGAAAATTCAGCTGCCTAAATGAAGATTCAAGTAAACAAGAAATAGGGACTATTTTAGGATTAATTAAGATTGTCTCCGATGTCGATGGAAATTTTCGAGGTAGCAGTCAGTTTTACTATATTAAATTTACCGAAAATTATTTAAAGTTAGAAGACCAGTTTGGTGTGGGCAATATTATTAGTTATAGCGATTTGCCTAGTAAATGGCAGAGTTTTGATTTTACGGAGATAAAAAACTCACCCGATCCAAGTGATGAGTTATATCTTTTATTTATCGGCGGATTGAACCAGCTGATCGTTAAATTGACACCGGTTATTTTACTCTTCAGTATTATGATTTCCTTTGTCAGAAAATTACTCGAAATATTATTTTACAGTTTCTTCTTTTATTTGCTGTATCGCCGATATAAATTCAAATATCTGGAATTATTTAAATTAACCGTATTTGCTCATACCTTCCCGATAACAATCATTGTGATATTAAATTTACTAAGAGTGGATTTATATAATACTTATATTTTAACCATGCTGACTTTTATTTATGTTTATATTGCCATTTCACATAGCATACCTCGCGAAAATGCGATTTAGTGAAAAAAGGCAAAAAAAAGTTGCATAAATTACTTGATAATTATATAATATAATATATGATTTGTTAAATAGCAAACGGTGATAAGGAGCAGTAACAATACCTTTGATTTTAGAGACTGACTGGCTGGTGAAAAGTCAGATTGAAGGATTGTGAACTCGCCTTGGAGTTATATGTGCGAATTAAGTAGTATATATCGTAACCTTGCGTTAAAAGGCTTAAGTGGTGGGGTTATCCCACAACTAGGGTGGTACCACGTTTATCAAGCGTCCTTAGAAATAAGGCGCTTTTTTTATTTATTACTTTATGGAGGTAAATTATGACATATCATCACAAAAAAATTGAAAGAAAATGGCAGGATTACTGGCTTAAAAATAAGACGTTCAAAACTGACCCCGATTTGACAAAAGAAAAGTTTTACTGTTTGGATATGTTTCCTTATCCGTCCGGACAAGGGTTACATGTCGGTCATCCTGAAGGTTATACCGCATCGGATATCGTTTCCAGAATGAAACGGATGCAGGGGTACAGTGTGTTACATCCGATGGGATGGGATGCTTTTGGCTTACCGGCCGAACAATATGCGATAAAAACAGGAAATGATCCGCGTATTTTTACTGACCAAAATATCGATTATTTCCGCGAACAGATCCAATCCTTGGGCTTAAGCTATGATTGGGATAAGGATTTGAGCACGACTGATCCGAAATATTTTAAAACAACTCAGTACATCTTTACGCTTTTATTTAAAAAGGGTTTGGCGGAAATAAGAGAGGTCGATGTCAACTGGTGTGAGGAATTGGGCACCGTACTGGCAAATGAGGAAGTAGTCAATGACAACGGCAGGATGGTCTCGGAAATCGGTGGATTTCCTGTCGTTAAGCGGCCGATGAAACAGTGGGTATTAAAAATCACCGAATATGCCGACCGCTTATTAGAGGATTTGGATGAACTTGACTGGCCGAATGGTGTCAAGGAAATGCAACGAAATTGGATTGGTAAAAGTGTCGGAGCCAAAATTATCTTTCCTGTTAAGGATCATGACTTAAAGATCGAGGTTTTTACAACCAGAGCCGATACTTTATTTGGCGCCACTTATGTGGTATTATCACCCGAACATCCTTATGTGGAGAAAATAACAACCAAAGAACATGCAGAGAGTGTATCAGCATATATTGCCATGGCAAAAGCCAAAACCGATTTGGAAAGAACGGAGTTAAATAAAGAAAAAACCGGAGTATTTACCGGTAGTTTTTGTATCCATCCGATCACCAAAGCCTTAATTCCAATTTGGATTGGCGATTATGTCCTAATCAGTTACGGTACGGGAGCTGTAATGGCTGTTCCCGGACATGACGACAGGGATTATGAATTTGCGAAAAAATATGATTTACCGATTATTCAGGTTGTTGAAGGCGATATTTCGCAAACGGCTTATACCGGTGACGGCAAGCATATCAACTCAGAGTTTCTTGACGGATTATATAACGATGCGGCTAAGGATAAGATGATTGCGTACTTAGAAGCACATTGCATCGGTGAAAAAAAGGTTAACTATAAATTAAGAGATTGGCTCTTCAGTCGTCAACGTTACTGGGGTGAACCATTCCCGGTTATCCATTGGGAAGACGGAACGATAACCGTACTGGATAAGGATGAATTACCGCTTGCATTGCCGGAAATAAATGATTTTAAACCAACGCACACCGGTGAAAGTCCGCTGGCCAAAGCAACGGATTGGCTGGAGGTTGTAAGAGCTGATGGTGTTAAGGGTCGCAGAGAAACTAACACAATGCCGCAATGGGCGGGAAGCTGTTGGTATTACATCGGCTATATCCTGAATCAGGGTAATGGTCACTATTTGGAAATTGACAGTAAAGAAGGAAAACAATTACTTGATTTCTGGTTGCCTGTTGATTTATATATCGGCGGTGCGGAGCATGCCGTACTGCATTTACTGTATGCTAGATTTTGGCATAAAGTGTTGTATGATTGCGGTATCGTCAAGGATAAGGAACCGTTTAGACGGTTATTTAACCAAGGGATGATCCTGGGTGAAAATAACGAAAAGATGAGTAAATCACGGGGTAATGTGATAAATCCTGATGATATTGTCGAGTCACATGGCGCAGATGCTCTCCGTTTATATGAAATGTTCATGGGACCTTTGGATTCGGCAAAACCTTGGTCAACTACGGGTCTTGACGGAGCGAGACGTTTCCTAGAAAGAGTATGGCGTTTATATGTCACCGATGAAAACACCTTGTCAGAGAAAATTGTCGATAAACCAAATGATGAATTGACGAGAATTTATCATCAAACAGTTAAAAAGGTTACGGAAGATTATGAAACCCTAAACTTTAATACTGCCATTGCTCAGATGATGGTTTTTGTCAACGAAGCATATAAGCAGGAATTCATACCTATAGAATATGCATCGGGATTTATTAAACTTTTAAATCCGATTGCTCCACATATCACTGAGGAAATTTGGCAAATTCTAGGTCATAAAAATACAATCAGTTATGAACCATGGCCATTATACGATGAAAGTAAATTGGCTCTAGAGGAAATTGAAGTGGCAATTCAGGTTAACGGTAAGTTAAGAGACAGAATTCATATTAAACCGGACACACCTGAGGATGAAGTAAAAGAGATGGCGTTAAAACAGGAAAATGTCTTAAGACATATCGAAAATAAGCAAATACGAAAAGTAATCTATGTTAAAAATAAGATCGTTAATATTGTCGCCAACTGATATTTATAACCGAATGGAAATTTCTATTCGGTTATTTTTAATAATGTGTTATAATTAGGGATATATTAAGTATTTAGGTGAAAAAAATGAACATTGATAAAGCGGTAATCTTTCTGGAATATAAAAAACTTAAACTGAAGTTTTTGACATTTGTGATTGATTTACTTCCTAATTTTATCTATAAAAAAGTAGAGAATCTGCTAGATAAGGATGTTTTCCGAAGAAAACCGGAAATTATTAGACTTATATCTTTTTTAATTAATACTTCTATTTTTATGATAATTTATTTTGTCTTATACTTTCTTTTTTCGCACATCTTAATTATTGAAACTCTGTATGCCTATATTTTGGAAGTCACCTTATTAGTGATTTTAATCTCTTTATATCAGGTAAAAAACGACTTTTTTGCTTATTTTGCCCATGATCATTTTTTTAATTTATTGGGTAATAAGCAAAGTGAATTTATCATAAAAAGAATTGGTTATGTATATAAAGGAATATTTGCGAACTTTTTTCTACCGTCACTTATTCCAGTTTATTTTCATTTTCTATTTATAGATTATAACGGTTTACTCTCTTTAATAATTCCGCTTTTTAGCCTGCTTGTTTATCAATTTAGCAAAATATTTATCGTAATCTTTTGGTATCTGAATATTTTAGTTAAGCGCTACTTTATTTTAAGTTGGTTATTCACAAGCCTGAAATATAATTTTACGATAATGGTTTATATGGGTATTGGTCTTGTATCAAGTCAATTAGTAACCGCTTATTTTAATAAGCCGTTGTTTAGACTGAATGATGAACTCCTTACTAAGCTGAATCTGTTTTTATTAACTGTTTGCATTCTTTTTAACATTATATTATTTTTCATAAAAGACATTCCTCATAAAGTTATCGATGAGAGTTATAAAAAAATAATCTATTCCGAAGGAAATAATTGGCAGAAGCAATCCTTTAATGATTCGGGTTTTATCGGTAAGATTTTATCACTTGGAATGATTAATCTCGATAAAAAAGAACGGGCAATATATGAGAAGGATGTAAAGTGCCTTATTAGAAGTAGGCATGGTAAAGTATACACGATTATAGCCGGTCTGTTGTTAATGCTTTATAGTACGTTTTTTGCTTTAATACCGCCATATCCTCATTCAACGGATGATTTTTTTACTATGTATATGTTTCTAAATGTCTTTATGACTATAGCTTTAGGTTATTTTCTCGCATTACATAAGCATGTGACTGCTTACTCCGTTGAAGGTGAAAATCATCTGATTTACCATAAGCTTCATGTTGATTTTTATAAGGTATTTCACGCAAAATTATCCTTAAATCGTTTTATCGTGCTCTTTCCCGTTATGCCATATTTTATTATTTATTTGTTTAAAATAAGAAGTATCGTTGATTTGGGAATATACTTATCGATGGTCGGATATTTTCTGGGGATGATTAATTTAGTAATCAGAGCGATGATGATTGATGATTTTTATAATCCGCGGTTTATGGGACAAAAATACAGTAAAACGAGTTTTTTAGGTTCATTTTTCAGTTATTATTTACTATATATTTTTTTTATCTTTCCTTACGCCATATCGGCATTGCTTAAAGAGATTGATTTATGGATTATTATATGTTCGCTGGTATTTCTAATTAATTTACTAAATTATCTGATATATCGTAAGAGTTTAAATCTGAAAAAGGTAAGAGACATAAGCTACGGAGGTGTGTCATATGTTAATGATTAATGATGTTTATTTTGCGTATCAGAAAGAGGAATATATATTAAAGGGAGTTGATTTAAATCTTACGGGAGGAAAAATCTATGTTTTGCTCGGAAAAAACGGTGCCGGTAAAACGACGCTATTAAAATGTCTGGCAAATATCTACGATATTAATTCCGGAAGTATTAAGCGGAATGTTGAACCGATTTTTATTGAGGATAATCCGAAATTGTATTTTTATCTTACGGGAAGAGAATATGTTGATTTAATTCTTACTTTAAACGACGGTAAGAATAAGGATATATTGGATAATTTGGTTAAGGAATTAGGAATGGAACAGGAGCTTGATAAAACAATCATTGATTATTCCTTGGGAATGAAGCATAAGATGGCACTAATGAGTGCCATGGCTCTAGATTATCAGCTATTTTTAATAGATGAGCCGTTAACCGCACTTGATCCGGAAACCAGTCGGTTTATGATTGATTATTTTAAACAGATGAGGAGAACCGGAAAATCCTTACTGATATCTACGCACATGATGCATGTGGCTTATCAGTTAGCCGATGAAATCCTCATTTTAAGTAATGGTAAGCTGCGAAAGATTATCAATAGCTTTAAAGACTTTGAGGAATTTGAAAATCATGTCATCAATGAATTAAAAATGACTTTGTGATATAAAAAAAGCACACTTTTAGTGTGTTTTTTGATATTTTTCTATAAATTGGCAATACTATAAACAAGTTGCGGCTGATATTTTTGTTGGAGATAATCTTCAACGATTTCAATATCATTATGCTCTAGGACATAACCGTTAAATATTTCATACTTTTCGTTTCCTTTTCCGGTAATCACGATTATATCATCTACCTGAGCATTTTCCAGCGCCTTAATGATTGCTTTTTTGCGGTTGGGAATTATGGATACCTTATATGCATTGTTTATACCTTTATAGATATCGGAAATAATATCTAATGTATCCTCACTTTTTGGATCTTCACTAGTCAGAATGATGGAGGTGGCCAACCTATCGGCAACCTCACCCATTAACGGTCGTTTCATTTTATCCCGCTCACCGGCACTGCCGAAGACAATCGTGATGTTGTTGGTTTTTACCTTATTGAGGTTGGTCAGTAAACTGTTTAAAGCGTTTGGTGTGTGAGCGAAATCAACGATGACCTGAAAGGGTTGTCCGCAATTGATAAAATGCATTCTGCCGTCAATTTCTTCCAAGCTTTTTAATTTAGGTATTACTTCATGCAAATCATAGCCTAAGGAACTTAGTGAGGCCAGTGCTGCGGTTGCATTGTAGACATTATAATCACCAAATAAATTTAGGTGAATGTTTTTGAAAACTTCATCTTTGGTAATTAAATCAAAGGTTGTATGATGCAAAGAGGTTTTAATATTGGCAATACAAAAATCACTCTTGATGTTTTTGCCATAAGTCAAAACTTTAGCCGCGGTATTTTTGATAATATCCTCCGCGTATTCACTGTCAAGATTGACAATCGCATAGCTTAAGCTGTCAAGTGCCTGAAAAAGCTTAAGCTTGGTCAGAAAATAATTTTCGATTGTCTTATGGTAATCCAAATGTTCATGGGTCAGATTAGTGAATACGGCTACTTTAAATTGCAGCTCGTCGACGCGGTGGACATCGATTCCCTGACTTGATACTTCAAGTGTGGCATAGGGGATGTTGTCACTCACAGCCTGTTGGAGAAATTGGTTGATCATGATCGGTTTTGGTGTGGTCAGAGGATTATCAAGATAACGATGCTTCATCATGAAGCCGTTAGTGCCGATATAGCAACAGGGTTTAAAATAATCAAGCAATTGTTTAATGATTAACGCTGTTGTCGTTTTTCCGTCTGTTCCCGTTATACCGATTAAGTCAAGTTTTCTAGACGGATCATCAAAGAAGTTGGCACAGATTTTGGGTAAGCATAAAGTCGTGTCCGCAACAATGATATAGGGAATATCAGTCGCAATTTGTCTATTCGCGATAATTAATACGGGTTTTAATGCCATGGTATGTATCAGTTCATGTCCGTCAAATTTATTTCCCACTATACAGATGAAACAGGAATTTTCTTTAATATTATTGGTGTTTTCCGTTAAATAATTAATTTCAATATCATCATGGTAATTATTGCTTTTGTATAAAATATTTACATTTTTTAGTACATCCTTACTAAGCAATTTTTCTCCCTCCGTTTCTTATGCATTATTTATTATGTTGACTATTGTCGAATTTAAAAGTAAGTTAGGAGAAAATTAATTGTTAAATATTTAGTAATTTGGAAACAAAAAAAATAATAAGCGATAGCGCTTATTATTGAAATGGTAATATTTGGAAATTAAATTTTTTTTAAACGATGAATAAAATCCTCGTCCGGGTCAATATATATTGTTTTTTGATTATCGTATGTCACATATCCTAATTTGCTTCCGTGAACCTTTTTGACATGTTTTACTAAAGTATAATCCACCGGAACGCTTGAGGACATTCTTCCCTTAGAATAATAGGCCGCCAGTTTTGCCGCTCCCCTAATAATATTTTCGGTCAACTTACCCTCGTTTTTAATAATGACATGGCTTCCGGGCATATCCTTAACATGCATAAAATAATCATTTTTATTTGCCAGTTTATGAGTTATGTATTCGTTCTGGAGGTTATTTTTACCGACATAGATATCGGTATTATCGATTACATAATGCTCATATTGCGGTTTTTTGCTTTTTCTTTGTTTAGTCAGCTGTTTTTTTAGATAACCTCCGACCTCTAGTTCCTGTCTGATTTCTAAAGCGTCATTTAAAGAAGCATTTTGCATTTGTTCAAGTAAAACCTCAAAATAGGCTATTTCTTCTCTAGTGAGCATTATCTGTTCCTCGATGTGACCGATTGCTTTTTTGGCTTTCTGATAACGGGAATAGTATTTTTTCGCGTTTTCCAAAGGTGTTAATAACGGATCTAATTCAATCGTTATTTCCTTGTCATCCTCATAATTAATGGTCCGGAGACTGGTTTTTCCTTTTTCCAAGTCATAGGAGTTGGCAATTATTAAATCACCGTATGTTTTATAGATAAGTGCGTCATTTGCGATCATTAAATCCGTTTCCAGATTGTTAAGCTTATTGATATATTTATCATATTCATTTTTGATAAACTTTTCCAAATCCTGTGTCTGTTGTTTGATTCTTTCGAGTGTTTCTTTGTTGAAATAAAAACGGTCAAGCATTTCACCAAGAGTCTTAAATGTTTTTATTTCACCATATAAGTGTTTTAAATGGCAAAGATAGAAAAAGTCCTTTTGCGGAGTATGTATGATACAGGGAATTAAATTTTTTTCAACTGTTTCGATAAAAGAAAGATATGACTGATATAAACCCTCGGGGTTTATAATGGCGTTATGTAGTATTTCCTTGGCACATAGCGGACTGATGCCTTCAAAATAATCGACGAGTTGTTTAACCAAGTCGGCACTATAGTTTAAGTTATAATAATCCTCTTTTGTCGCCTTAAAAAAATTGATTTTATTACTTGTCGGCGGATAGACATAAACTGCTCCGGGTTGTAATGTTCTGAAACTATTTAGGAAAGGGGAAACATGTTTTATCGAGTCGATAATCATATCCGTCTCGTTATTGACGAGAATAATATTGGAGTGTTTTCCCATGATTTCCACGATTAGTTTTCTTACTTCTTTATCACCAATCTCATTAATGTGTTCGATTTGGAACTCGATGATACGATCATTATCCTTTTGCGTTATATTAATAATTAAACCACCTTCCAAATGTTTGCGTAAAAGCATACAGAACATGGGTGGTTCTTGAGGGTTTGTGTAATCTTCTTCGGTAATATGGATTCTCGCATAATTAGGATTAATCGATAATAATAATTTGCTGGTTTTTTGATTAGCTCTGACCACAAAAACTAATTCATAGTTTGATACCTGATAGATTTTATTGATTCTCCCGTTTAGGATATTTTCATTTAATTCCTTTACGATATAATGGGTGAATATTCCATCGAATGTCATCTGCATCACTCTTTCATAATCTACTATAATATCTTATTTTAACATGATTTATATGATAAATTCAAAGCAATTGTCATTTCTGATTAAAAAAATAAAAAAATGATGTAAAGTACTTAAAAAAGTATCTAAAAAATGTTATTATAATATAATGATATAAATATGTAAAAATTCTGAAGGGATGAATAGCATGAAGCTGAACGAAAGAGGACTGTTGGTAGTTATTTCCGGCCCGTCAGGGGTAGGAAAAGGTACAGTCAGAAAAGCACTTTTCGCACTAGAAAAACATAACCTAGAATATTCAGTATCGATGACAACAAGACTTCCACGAGAAGGCGAAAAAGACGGTGTGGATTATTTTTTTGTCACAAAAGAACAATTTGAAAAGAATATTGCTGAAGGGAAACTTCTCGAATATGCCGAATTTGTTGGTAACTACTACGGAACTCCGATTGATTATGTTGAAGAGCGGCTCGCAAAAGGAAAAGAAGTGGTATTGGAAATTGAAGTGCAGGGTGCCATGCAGGTTAGAGAGAAAATGCCCGATGCGGTATTTATTTTTATTGTACCGCCGTCAAGACAGGCGTTAAGAGACCGTATCACCAAAAGAGCTACCGAAACCGAGGAAATTATCAATAAACGCATGAGTAAAGCCGAGCGAGAATTCGGTATGGCACATAAATATGATTATATCGTTGTCAATGATACCGTAGAAAATGCGGCAGACAGAATAATGGCTATCATCCGCGCCGAGCATGCAAAAACAGAAAGAACGATTCATAAATATATGAAAATGTTAGAGGTGGAATAAATGAGATATCCTTCAATTGATAAGTTATTAAAAATAGTTGATTCTAAATATAAATTAGTGTTGATTTCCTCAAAAAGAGCTAAAGCAATTGAAAGCGGGTCACCCGTACAAGTAGAAAAGCCACATTGTGTTAAACCGGTAGGCTTAGCTCTGGAAGAGATTGTCGAAGATAAATTAAACATTAAGTATTAAATCCTTGAAGGTAAATTCAAGGTTTTTTTATAGGAGAAAGGGGGAATAGATGTGATAGCAAGCGTAATTGTTGATGTGAAAGCCAAGAATGTAAACAAGCCTTTTAGTTATATTGTGCCGGCTTATTTTGAAACGGTCATTGAAATCGGAATGCGTGTTAAGGTACCATTCGGATATCGAGAGATATTGGGCTTTGTGGTTGGTATGCATGATGATATATCAAATCAGGAGTTAAAACCAATCAGTGACATCTTGGATATTACCCCTTCGTTAACAAGTGAATTATTAAATCTTGCCGAGAAAATGAGTAAAGAAACATCAAGTTTTTTAATTAACTGTATTCAGGCAATGTTGCCGGCGGCAATCAAGGCAAAGTATGAAAAAAAACTGATTAAGCTAAACGATAATATTGATCCCAAATTAAGCATTTATTTTAAAAACAAAGCCGAAGTTAAATTTTCCGTTATTAATAAAGAAGATTATGGCTTAGTAAAAAAAGCGATTAATAATCAAGCGTTGGATTTAAAATATGAAGTAAAGGATAAACTAAACATAAAATATCAGTCATATTTAGTATTATGTAAGGATCAGGACATAAGTGGAAGTAAACAGAAACAGGTCATCGCAGAATTAAGACTCAATGGCAAAACAAATAAAAGTGATTTAATGAAACTGCTTAATGTCAGTAACAGTACCATTAATTCCTTGATAAAAAAGGGGATTATTAAAGAAGTTCAGGAGGAATTCTACAGGGATCCTTATACTGCGGATATTAATCCTTTAGTAAGGCATGAGTTAAATTATGAACAAAAAGATGCGTATAAACAAATCGTTAATAGTATAAAGATTCAGGATGGGAAGATTTTCTTACTACACGGTGTAACCGGATCGGGTAAAACGGAAGTGTATTTGCATGTGATTGAAGAGGTAATCGCCATGGGTAAGGAAGCAATACTATTGGTTCCGGAAATATCATTAACCCCACAAATCGTCAGAATATTCAAATTACGTTTTGGCGATAATGTCGCCGTTTTACATAGCGGTTTATCGATGGGGGAAAAATATGATGAATGGCGGAAAATTCAAAAAAAGGAAGTAAAAATCGTGGTCGGCGCTCGTTCGGCTGTTTTCGCGCCGTTTACCAATATCGGTGTAATCATAATTGATGAAGAGCATGAATCAAGTTATAAGCAGGATGAAATGCCCAAATATCATGCGATTGAAATCGCTAAGGAAAGAGCAAGTTACTATAAGGCAACCCTTGTCTTGGGAAGTGCGACACCGTCACTTGAGTCCTATGCGCGTTCTGTTAAAAATGTTTATACCCTGTTGGAATTAACAAAAAGAGCAACTTCAACCCAAATGCCCACTCCTAGAATCGTGAACATGACCGAAGAATTTAAAGCCGGTAACGTAAGTATTATTTCTAAGGAACTGCATGAGGCAATAATTGACCGGCTAGCCAAAAATGAACAGATTATTTTATTGTTAAATCGCAGAGGTTATGAAAATTTCTTGCTGTGCCGCAGTTGCGGTTTTACCCTTTACTGTAAAAACTGCGATATATCATTGACTTATCACAAGGCAACTAATCGCTTAAAATGCCATTATTGCGGATATGAGGAAGCAATACCTTCCGTATGTCCAAAATGTAAGAGTCGGCATATAAAAGGTTTTGGTTACGGTACGCAAAAGGTTGAGGAAGAGTTAATTAATCGTTATCCAAAGGCGCGAATAATCAGAATGGATTATGATACGACTTCTAATAAGGGAGACCATGAAAGGATTATTAATGCTTTTAGAAATAAAGAAGCGGATATCTTGCTCGGAACCCAGATGATTGCCAAGGGATTGGATTTTGCGGATGTGACCCTGGTCGGTGTGTTATCAGCCGATACAGTTTTAAAACTTCCCGATTATAAATCCAGTGAGAAAACATTTCAGCTCTTGACGCAGGTAGCGGGCAGGGCGGGAAGACATAAGGAAAATAGTGATGTGATTATTCAGACCCATAATCCAAATCATTATGCGATCGTCTTAGCTGCGCAAAATAATTATAAAGCTTTCTTTAATAATGAAATGAAGTCAAGAAAGCTTGGTAAATATGTGCCATATTATTTTATGGCTCAGTTAATAATCACAAGTGATATCTTTCAGGAAACATTAAAAGCGGGTAATAAACTCGTTAATTTCCTAAAACAGAATTTGTCACCCGAATGCATTATTTTAGGTCCGGTGGTTCCACAGATCAAACGGTTAAATAATCTGTATTCGGCACAGATCATCTTAAAATATAAAAAGGAACCGAATCTGGAAAAGGTCTTGGAAAATATTATCATATCATACCAGGAAGGACAAATTAACGTGACAATCGACCGTTATCCGACATTTTTATTGTAGGAGGAGGAATAACATGAAAATTGTATTTATGGGAACACCGGAATTTGCGGTGAACATCTTAAAGGCTTTAATCGAGAGTACTTATGAGGTCGTCGGTGTTGTAACGCAACCAGACCGTGAGGTTGGAAGAAAAAAACAATTGACTCCATCTCCGGTAAAAGTCTTGGCACTTGATAATAATATTCCTGTTTTTCAACCGGATAAAATTAAACTTGATTATGAACAGGTCATAAATTGGAATCCTGACATCATCATTACCTGCGCTTATGGTCAGTTTATACCTAAAGTGTTGCTTGATTACCCGCGCTTTAAAGCGATTAACGTTCATGCGAGCTTACTACCTGAATATCGGGGCGGTGCACCGATTCATAAAGCGATTATTGACGGTAATAAAAAAACGGGAATCACGATAATGTATATGGATGAAAAAATGGATGAAGGTGATATTATCAGTCAGGAAGAGGTTATAATTGAAGATGACGATAATGTCGGTACGCTTCATGATAAATTAAGTTTAGTCGGTGCCAAACTGTTAATTGCTACACTGCCATCCATTTTTAATATGACGAATAACAGAATGAAACAAGATCCTTCCAAAGTCACATATGCTTATAATATTAAACCTGATTATGAATTTCTTCACCGTTTTTTTCCCAGTTTATTACTTCA
>JAWLBU010000002.1:0-96252 GCA_041687555.1 Haloplasmataceae bacterium
AAACAAAAAGAAGGCATGCTTTTTGCTAGTAGCGGTATTTATTTTGCCTTTATGCTAAATAAACAAATGACGAGGATATTTCAACCATACTTTCTGATGGAAAAGGTCACCTTTGATAATTATCTTACGGTTATTGACAATTTTATATCCGTAACGTTTAACATATTTAATATCAATAAGCAGTATAAATTAAGCGTTCCATATATAAATAATCAGGAATTATTTAGGCTGTTATATACGATATGTGATTGTGTAAAACGCTATACCTAAATCACTAAAAATCTGGTAATTTATGACAAATTGTTTGAAAAAGCTAATTATTTCTAGAAAATTTTTGATTAATAAGGCAATCTTTTATAAGAAAAATGAGTAAAAGATTGTCTTTCGTATTTTTTTATTATATTATATAAATATATGTAAGTTATTTTGAAAGGGTGACGCAAGTGCTTTTCTATGAACATACCAATTATTTTCAGAAATTAGAAAATATCATTGAATTTACAAAAAAAATCGAACAGATTAATAGAACGGGAAGAGTCAATTATGAGATAAATGGTGATCCGATTTTAACAATCGCCACGGAATTGAATGATTATCACCTGGTTTCACGCATGATTGATTTAGGTGCTGATTTAAACGCTACGCGTAAAAATAAATATACATATGGGAATACCGCATTAATTGAAGCCTGCCGCTATGGTTATTATGAAATAGCCAAATTACTTATTGAAAAGGGTGCGGACATTAATATAACAAATTATATGGGGATTTCCGCACTTACTTTTGCCACGCTTAACAGACATGTGGAAGTGGTGCGATTACTACTTGAGAATGGTGCTAATGTGGACATAGCCGATAAAAACAATGACACGCCCTTATTAATCGCGATTGCTAAGGGTTATTTTGAGATTGTGGAATTGCTTCTTAAATATAATGCCAATATATATCATGTTGATAATGATTTTGAAGATGCTTTTTTATTAGCGGCGAAATCGGAAAACTATAAGATTGTGGAATTGTTGAAGCAGTATAAAGAAAAAGAGTGATTTCCACTCTTTAATTTATACTTCTTGGATTTTATTCTGATTGTTACGCCATATTTCATAATTAATCAGATCATTTTTAAAAGAACGGATTACCATGGTCAATAATCCAAGCTTTTTATAAAGCCTTACTCCCGGTATTTTGTCAATAACGGATTTTTTCGGAGCCATAAAAGCATATAATGTGCTGATAAGACAAAGGATTGTTTTTACCGGAATATTTTGGTAATTACCTTTAATATAATCACTTACTAAGGATGACATTAAATTTAAATAATAGGATATATCCTCATTCCAATCAGTTTTAGTTTCATCCTTTTTATTGCCCATATAAATTAAACAGCCCGTTCTTTGCGGATTATTGACATATAAACCATAGACATTTGAGAATTTATCGTAATTGTTTTGCTCTGTGAAATATTCCATTTATTCATCACCTCATTTTAGGTTTTGAATTCTTAAGAAAAATCATACATCAAAATAAAAAAAGCATCTTACTTGTGAAATATAAATTGCTATTATACAATGAAGGTGTCAGAAGAACTCACTTTTGACTAAATTCTCCCTCTAGAAATAAAGATGGACTTATTGTTCATCTTTATTTATTAGCAAATTCTCATTCTGCTGAATAAAATAAATTAGGAAGCTTTTTTTATATGTCGGAACATAAAAAATGAACAAATCCGTTCATTTTTTATGCCTATATGACATATTATATTATTTATTATTAAAACAGTTGAAAAAAAGATTAATATAAGATAAAATATATATATAATAAGACTTATCAAAAAAAAGTTTGATCCTCCATAATTCTTCAAACAATAAGTCTTATAAAGAAACGGGTTATATTATATAACTCGTTTTTTTTATGAACTTTTAATACCTGTGGCTAATATGATAAAGTAAGGTAAAGGAGGTTCCTTATGAATGCTTATCATACCATCTACCTAATGAATAATAGATATAATCAGGATCTTATTATTCATGAAAGTGAAATGTTTTATGAAGCATGGAGGACGATTAAATTAAAAGGCTACAGTTTATTAAGAGTGATAATGAAATTAAGCCCACTGGTATATGATTTTTTAAGTCACTTATTTGTTCATATAAGCAATTTGTAAAATTGTGATTGTCAAATATTGTATTTTTATCATTCTACTTGTATAATTATTAATGTGACACTCTAAGAAATCAAAAAAGCTTACAGAAATTCTTAGAAATTCACAAAAAATTCCCCATAAAACCTCTTTTTGTTTATCTTTAAGATATATAAACAAAAGGAGGCTTTTTTATGTTTGATAATATTATCAGTAGTTTTCCCGATATCAGTTTTAATGCCCGTTATTTTTTAATTAAGACAAATAACGGTCAATATTACCGGGAATTTATCGATAAGCAAATCGTTTTTTTATATCCTTATAAAGAGGAGAAAAAAAGATTGAATTTAGAAAAAGAAATAAAGATATTTACCTGTGAAATTAAGGTTGGAGATATGGTCATAATTCCAAGCTGGCAAAATAAATTTCTCCATATCGGTAAGGTTAGCTCGGAATCGATTACGGAGGATGGGATGATTTACCGCATGGTTAACTGGATTAAAACAATGGAAACGAAAACAGTCACCAATATTCATCAGTTTTTATACCTTAACCATTGCCTAATCAGTTTAAATGGATTAAAAGCGGAAATCGAGCGTAATTTATTTCCCTATTTTTATGATGGAAAATCTTTTCATCTTATTATAAATGTCGGGCAAAAAACGGAAATATCCTGCAGAAGTTTATATGGATTTTATGATTTATTATTACATGATACCAATAATGAGGATTTAAAAATAAAAATGCAGGTTCAAAGTCCGGGTTTAATTGAACTTATCATGGATAAAATCGATGTGTTGTTAGTCATTATTAAAGTGATTAAAATAATTTATTACCTTGTTAATAAAGCTGAAAAAGCTGAATCAAGTAAAAAAATCCTTGAAGAAAATCAGGATTTTGTATCTAAATATTATGATTATGGAGTCGATAAGCTAGAATTAAAAGCACCGAATATTGAGCATATCAGTCATAGAATTGACAAATATTGACATAATAAAATTAGGTGATTTTATGTTTTTAATTTTATTGTTGGCTACATTATTCCAATTAATAATCTATGAAGCATTGGGTAGTGTTGTAAAACGTCTCTTAAAAATCGAACTCGAATATTTGAACTTTATAATCGGTTATTTATTCTCCTTATTTGTATTTTATTTTATAAACGGTTATTTTCTAATCAATGATTATTCATATTCAATATTTAAAGATGTCTTATTTCCGTTTTATTTAATCATAATCATCGGTGTTGCCTTATTATCCGTAAGACGTACATCCATAAAATTAGATTATCTTATCATCATCATCACAATATTATATAATATTCATTTTTTATCATTGGCTTATATTGTACCCGAAGAGACAGCCACATATTTATCCGATATGCATCAGTTTCATAATCCCTCAATCTTTCAAGCCTATACCTTATTATATTCATCTTTATTTAACTTAAATTCCACCGTTTATACCGTTAATGTCATGACCTTTATCAATCTTTTCATTATTTTATATACCATTTACGAATGTTTTTGTCTTTTTTTCAATAACAGAAGAAAATGCCGATACGCCTTTTTGTTTTTCCTGCTCCTTTTTACCGTTCTCAATACCTCAGTAGCCGAAATTGGTCTATCTTATAATGCTTTTCATTTTCTCTATCATCCATATACGGGAAGAGCCATTTATCTGTATGCGATAATTCCGTTTCAGTTTGCCTTGTTTTATCGACTTGAAAAAAGGTATGAATTATTATTGTTGTTGGTAAACTTAAGCGCAATTGCTTTTACGGATATTTCCTTAATTTTACAGCTAGTGCTAAATGTCAGTTTAATTTTAACAAAGTTATTTACAAAAACCTATCGGGGAATTTCTTTACAATCAATTATTTTACTGACCATTTTCCCTTTAATAATCCATTTATTTGTGTCTACCAAAGATAGTGATTTGAGTCTCTTTTTTATGATAATCATCAGTATCTTATTAGCCGTGAACATGCTCCTTAATTATCAGCATAAATATCAAAATTACCGGCTTAGTTCGATAGTGTTAATTGTTTTTATCTTTACTTTATATGTAATCTATAGTTATATTTATGCGTATCTAAGCATCAGAATTGATCGCGAATTACTTTCACGGTTTTGGGAAAATTATCGTATTGAATGGAGGATTATCCTCTTGTTCTATGGTCTTTCAATCTATGCCTTAATAAGATTACGAAATGAAGAGATTAGCATTAAATCATTATTAATTTATTTTCCGATAATTGTCTTTTTGCTTATAGCTAATCCGATTACCATATACATGGTGATTAATCAGGGACTTAATTTACTGTATCTTGTTTACTTATTACCACTATCTTTTTCGATTGTTTATTTCTTTATTAACCGCAGTCGTATTCTAGAGAAAGCAATCATATTGCTGCTTATTTTAAGCATATCGAGAACAATTTATCGACCAATGACACCGATAGCGCAAACCGACCAAAATGTTTATTACCGGATTAATCAGGAAGTGCTTGATATCAGCAATTATTTAAATGAAAATCCTGATATCAAAAATATTATCGTCTGTAATGATTTAGTTAGTACGATAACGATTAATACTGATAATATCAATTTATTGAATAATACTGATGATGAAAACATCTACCTTTTGGAGCACACGGTAAACGATAAAATTCCCTTTGATTTTATTAATGTGTCTGAGACTATCTCCAGTAAGCACATTGATGCCATTATCATCGATAAGAATAAAATGGTTAATGATTACCTCAAACCTTTAAGCATTTCAACAGTTGAATTTGCCTATTATGTAATCTATCTTTTTTAGGCAGTGATTAAAATGGATATCAAGATTATGACCAATTTATTAAAACATAATATTATCACCGTAAGCCCTTATCTTAAAAGCTATCCTTATACAAAAACAATATGGGTAAAAGGACATAGTGATGAATTTTTGCGGAGATTACACTCATTAAGCATGATAAATTACTTATTGCTTTTTTATCAGAAATATTACGATGATGAATGCATTGAAAAAGCATTGGCTTATTTTTATCTCTGGCATGAAAATAATTTTCCTAAAAGTTCCTGTAAACTGGCTTATAGTGATGATGTAATGGCGTTACGATTAATGACGGTTAGTAAGCTATTTTGTATATGTAAGTCGCTTGACTTATGTATTTTGGATGATATATTCATATCGGTCATCTCACATCACTTAAATATATTAGGGAAAAAAACGCAAGGGATTAAAATTCAAATCAGTGTCATCATTGCCGCGACGATTTATAACCATTATTTTATTAATAACGCCTATAACACCTATATTCAAAGTGCTATGAATAATTTACGAATTCAACTAGACACATTAATAACGGACGAATGTTTTATCATTCCTTCTTTAAATAAAGCCTATCAGTTATTTTTGGCGCTTAATCAGTTTTATTGCTTTATGACCCAATATGAAAAGTATCAGGAGTTCAACAAATATTTAAAAACAAAAAGCGATATCCTTTATGATTTTATTCACGCCTTTACCTTACCTACGGGTTACTTACCGCCATTATTTGCCGAAGATACAATCTATCTGAATAAAAAGATTATTCTCTCATATCAGAATGATTTAAAAAGGCAATATTCCTATCTTTTTACGAACGGTAAAAGGGGAAGCTCTTTATTAAAGAAATATTACTTTTTCCCTAAATCTAATTTGTTGGTGGTAAATAATTCAACCGAAATAACCAATAACTATTACCGCCTGATCTTTTATAATAATCATTCCAATCATCACGATAATTTAGCCTTTGTGCTATATTATAAAAATAGTATGTTGTTTGTCGATTACGGAAAACGGTATTCGGGTTGTTACTATCATAATACGATAGCCGTTGATTACCATGATTATTTTATTAACAAAAACGCTGGCATCGTCAATATCGTAAATGATGATGAATTTATGTTTACCTGCGGTATTCACACCTTATATGAAGAGGTTATCTTAAGAAGAAATCTCATGTGCTTTTTTGACAGAATCATCATAATCGATGAATTCATCAGTGTTGAAAATCATGATTATGAAATAATCTTTAATATAAATAAAAGGGTGCAATTAAAAACAGACAGGGATAAATACATTTTTGGCTTTATGAACGATGAATGTTATTTTATGTTAAATATTTTATACAGTACCATGGAATTATCCACTTCATATAAAAATAAGCAGGGGAATACGCTTATTTATCATGGATTCGGTAAGGATGAATCGGTTATTAGTCAAATAAATCTGGGCAGTGATGAAGAGGTTCTTATTAATGTCGATGATTCCTCATTTACGCTTACAATTAATAATGATAGGTACACAATATTAAAGGGACCGATATATAATCAATTAGTAAGAAACGAAGTATCCTTACCAAATCAGCTTAACATCTCAAAAAATCTCATTAAAAGCATTGAAGAAATTTATTATCAGAAGAGATTGTGATAAAATATGATTAGGTGATGATATGAATTATATTGATATCCATAATCATGTTTTACCACTACTTGATGACGGTGCCAAGTCTTTTGATGATGCGGTTATGATGTTAAAACAGGCTGAAAAGGACGGAATTGCGAAAATTATCGTGACTCCTCATTATAAGAGTGCTGTTTGGATAAATGGGAAGGAAACGATCAATTTACAACTAAGCAAACTAAAAGGAGTTTTAAAGGAAGAACAAATAAATATTGAACTTTATCCCGGCAGTGAGATTTTTCTCTCTAATGACATAGCTGATTTATTAAGTAAGGGGTTTTTACAGACATTAAACAATTCACGGTATATTTTAGTTGAAATGAGTTATCTGTCCGATTTTTGGACATTTAATTTAAAGGAAGAATTATATAATTTAAAGCTCGATGGTTATAAAATCATCTTAGCTCATCCGGAACGTTACGACATTACCTATAATAAGCCAGGTTTTATCTATGAGCTAGTTGAGGAAGGGCACTATATGCAGATAAATGTCAGCAGTTTAAATCCTCGACATGCAGGCTACAAGATTGTAAATACGCTTTTGGAACATAACTTAGTCCATTTTGTCGCAAGTGATGCTCACAGCCTCAAGCATCGTCCCATCATATTATCCGACGGATATCAGTATATTTGTAAGAATTACGGAAAAGCCTATGCTGACGATTTGTTTTATCATAATCCGTTAAGGGTGTTGGAGGATGCGGATATAAAATTAAATAATATTAAAAGGATAAAAGAAAGGAAGTTCTTAATCTTTAGTAAATAAAAAGTTAAATCATTACAACTTAGTGATTTAACTTTTTTCATAATAATTTATTGATTTGATTAAAGGTAAGTGGTTTTGAATAATAGGAACCCTGACAACCGTCTAATTCCAGGTCTTTTATTAAGGCAACCTGTTTATCCTGGCTGATTCCCTTAGCGATTAACAATATATTCATTTCCCTGGAAATCATCCGATATAATTTAATTAATTCATAATTAATCTTATTATCATCATTTAATTTAAAGAGATTTGTGGCTAGTTTTATCTTCTTAATTTGATAATGCTTTAATTGAGCTATCGAAGAGTTTTCTTGACCGAAGTTATCCAGTGTGAAATTATAACCTAATTTTAATAATTCATTGATGGTTCTTGAAGCTCTGCTCGATGAATCATTTAAATTATTGTCGGTGAATTCAAACTCAATCTTCGTCGGATCAAAATGATACTTACGCATTTTCTCTTTAATCACATGGAGAAATGTGGATTGTTCCAATTGCTCAATTGAGATATTAATCGAAATCGGTACCTTGAAATTCTTGGATTTTGATAAACGGCAACAGATATCATCAAACATAAAATCAAAGATTTGATTTATTTGTCCCGTTTTTATCGCCACATTCAGATACTTATTTCGCGAATAGGATTCCAGCTGCGTATTATGCCACTTAATCTTTAATTCCAAACCGATTATTTTATCGGTATGGATGTTATAGATTGGCTCATATAATAAGGTGTATGCTTTCTTTTCCAAGGCGATTCTAAGTAAATTGGCAATTTTGAAGCGTTCGTCAATATCTTTACGCATCTTATAGGTATAGTATTGGATTTTCTTATCCATACCGCTATTTTTCGCAACATACATGGCTATATCGGCGTTTTGAATCAATTCGTCACAGGTTGTGCCATCTTTATCATATAATGCTATTCCCAAACTGGCACTTGTAAGCAAATAATTTCCCTGATAAATATAAGGTCTGCTTATTTGTTCCAAAAGCTTCCTTGCCTGACTTGTGACTTGGTGTTTATTCTTGAAATTATTTAATAATACCACAAATTCATCCCCGCCATAACGGGCGATGATTGTTTGCTCATCAAGGGATGACTGGAGTCTGCGGGAGATTTCGACTAAGAATTGATCACCGGCATAATGCCCTAGGGTATCATTAATTTCTTTAAAGTGATTCAAGTCCATAAACAAGACGGCGATATTTTCATTTTGCTTACTTTGAATAATGCGGTTTAACTTATCCGTAAAGTATACACGGTTATATAAACCGGTCAGGACATCCTTTTGTGCTAAAATACGCATTTTTTGGTCGATGATCTTGCTTTCGCTTAAATCCTTAAAAATACCAACATAGTTAGTCGTTATATTGTTATTTTTAATGGCGTAAATATTTAGCCATTCAGGATAGATTTCCCCTTTTTTATTCTTGTTCCAAATCTCTCCGTGCCAATGATTATCACGATATATGTGCTCCCACATGTTTTTATAATAAGTGCTGTCATGAATATCCGATTTTAAGATTCTCGGGGTATTACCCATAATTTCATCCAAAGTATATCCCGTGATTTTCGTGAAGGCATGATTAACCCATTCAATGTGTCCGTCGGTATCAGTAATCAAAATACCTTCATTGTTGTTTTCCAATACCTTTTTAAAGACTTGAAGCTGGTTTTGGTCCTTTATTTTTTGTGTTATATCAATATAATGGACATAAGCTCCGATGATTTTGTCGTTATACGTTATTGGAAATGCGACTATCTCAACATTAATCAAAGAATTATCCTTTCTTTTTCTTAATGTTTTAACTCTGATAAAGTTTTCGGTAAATACTTTATCGATATGTTTATTAAGTTCATTACGATATTCAATGGTCGTCAGTAAATCATTTAAGTTTTTACCAAGCAAATCTTCTTTTTGATATTGAAATAGTTCCGTAAATTTATCATTAATATCAAGTACTCTTTGCGTATTATCCAGTACCGCGATAGGATAGGGGGATTTTTGGATAAAGGTATTGATAATTATGTTTTGTTGGATCTTTTCGGTGGTATCATATACCATATTGATTAAGTACTCTTTATTATTTAAGGTAATCGCAAAGATGTGAATTTCCACATCCCTGATTTCACCGTTAGCCAAACGATGCTTGCCAAAAAAGAAATTGCGTTTATTTGTCAAAACCTCTTCAATTAACTTCGGTAAATCACCATTTTCATGAAGGAAGAGATCATCATAGGATAAACTCTTTAAAGTATCGATGTCATAACCGTAAAAATCGATGGTTGCCTGATTGGCATCGGTTATTTTAAGGGTCTTGGCATCAAGGATATATATCATATGTTTATTATGTGAAAAAATAAGTTTGTACATCTCATCTTTTTCTCTTATTGATGCTTCGACTTCCTTAGCTTCATCAATATTGGTGATTAGGGCAAACAACACATTTTTTATACTGATTAAATTAATGTAAGCCAAAAAAGTGTCGCCATTTTTTTTCGAATGCCGCCAAGTAAAATTAACATTTTTTTCTATTTGTGCTCTTCTAATATATTCATTACCCTTTATTATTGATTCTTCATTATCATCCTGTAAATAAGGCGACAAATCAAAAGGCTTCAATCCGATTAAATCGGATTTTTTTTCATAACCAAATAGATTGACAGCGTTTAAATTACAGTCTATAATAACTCCTTTATCAACAATACAAAAGGACAACGGGACACTATCAATAGCTTCAAATAACATATGTACAACCCCTTGTTATTATTAATATAATTATATCACAAATTTTCAAAAGTAAAAGTTATTTTTATAGATTATTAGACAAAAAATATTAGCATAATTCATAAAGATTAATAATGTGCCAATAATATAAAAAAGGTGATAAAAATGCACAAAAAAGACGTTAGTATCTTAGACTGGATTATCGTATTCATTATTCTTACCATTCCTGTGATAAATTTCATAATGATCATTGTTTTTGCTTTGGGTAACTTTAATACCAGTTTAAAAAATTTCGCGAAGGCTCTGATTTTTGTTTTAATATTCGGTGTATTATTATTAACATTTTATTATGGTTCATTAAGACACTTTATTCAAAACTTTCCTAGGTTAAATTAAAAAACCCGTCATTGACGGGTTTTTCTGCTTATTTATTTTCTTTAGCTTCCTTAGCTTCTTTAATGATTTTTTCCTGCATTTGTTGCGGAACTTCTTCGTAGTGGTCAAACTCTATTTTGAATAATCCGCTGGCTTGTGTCATTGCCTTTAAGTCAATAGCGTATTTTAACGCTTCGGCTTGAGGTACTAAAGCGTGAATTGTTTGCCATTTTTCAAATTCCGATGGTTCCATTCCTAACAGACGTCCACGGCGTTTATTTAGGTCACCCATGATATCACCGATGTATTCATCCTTAACCGTTACCTGAATCTTCATAATTGGTTCAAGTATTGTTGGTTGGGCATTTTTACATCCTTCTTTAAATGCTAACTGTGCGGCTAATTTAAAGGAGATTTCGTTAGAATCAACAGGATGATAAGAACCATCGTATAATGTTCCTTTAAGACCGATTACCGGGAATCCAGCAAGAATTCCGTGTTCGCATGCTTCACGCAATCCTTTTTCGACTGCAGGGAAGTAGTTTTTCGGAACAGCTCCTCCAAAGACCTCTTCCGCAAAGATAAAGTCTTCTTCGCAATGTTCAAAGCGAATAAAGACATGACCGAATTGTCCGGCACCACCGGATTGTTTCTTGTGTTTACCTTCTGCTTCGGCTTTTCCTTTAATTGTTTCACGATAAACAACCTTTGGATCCTCGGTGGTAACTTCGACGTTGAAGTTATTTTTTAATTTTTCAATTATAACTTCAATATGCATTAATCCTTGTCCGCCGAGCAAGAATTGTTGTGTTTCACGGTTTCTTACTAATTCAAAGGTTAGGTCTTCTTTATTAAGCTTACCTAATGATTCGGATAATTTATCTTCATCATTCTTATTCTTAGGTTTAATAGCTAGATATAAAGTAGGTCTTGGAATATCTATTTCCGGATAAAGAATAGGTGCATTAGGGTCACAAATGGTAGAACTTGTGCTTAATTCTGTCATTTTAACCACAATACCAATATCTCCGCAACTGATTTCATCAGTTTGAAGTTGTTCTTTACCCCTGATGTAATAAATTTGTCCCATTTTTACCTTTTTGCCATTGTTACTGATTAAAACTTCCTGATCTCTTGTCACACGACCTGAACGTACATGGAAAAGGTTTATCTGGCCTAGGAATGGGTCCATAATTGTTTTGAAAATAAATGCGGAAAAAGGTGCATTACAATTAATGTCTCTTGTGACTTCATTATTTGTGTCAGGATTAACTCCCTGAAACTTTTTATATTCATCCGCACATGGCATATAATCAAAAAGCATGTCTAAAAGAGTATGGATACCGATATTTTTAGCTGCTGAACCGATAATAATTGGTGTCAATTCACCTTTAATAACACCTTCACGTAATCCCTGATGGATTTCTTCGATTGTAAATTCTTCACCCTCAAAATATTTTTCCATTAATTCTTCATTGGTTTCAGCCACAGATTCAACGATTAAATTGTGAAGTTCCTCTACCTTCGCCTTTTTCTCTTCCCAAATCTCTGCATCAACACATTTTTCTCCATCGTAGATACGAGCTTTCATATCAACGACATTGACAAATCCTTCAAAATTCTCGCTTTTCCCGATTGGAGTCGCAAATGGGACAGCCCGTTTACCTAATTTATCTCTTACGTCAGCTAATAAATTATCATATTTGATATTCTCTTTATCCATTTTATTAATAAAGATAATGGCTGGGATATTTTGACTGCGAACATAACGCCAAGCGGCTTCTGTTCCTACTTCAACACCTTTTGTGGCATCAATCGCAATAACTACACCACTGGCAACACTCAAAGCACTATTCACTTCACCGACAAAATCACTATAGCCCGGAGTATCTATAAAATTATATTTGTGTTGATTATACTCAACTGGTATAACAGATGTTGAAATGGATATGTGTCTTGATTTTTCTTCTTTTGTAAAATCTGCCACTGTTGTTCCTTTTTCTATCTCACCCTTCTTTCCAATCACACCTGCTACGTTAAGAATAGCTTCTGTAATAGTTGTTTTTCCAGAGCTTTGATGCCCTAAGAGTGCAATATTACGGATATCTTTCGCTTCATATTTGTTCATTTTAATCAACCCTCCTAAATTAATAAAGCGCTTTCAAAAGATATTATTGAAATACCTATGACAACATTATATATTAAATTTGTTTTAAAAAATAGTTCTTTTTGAAAAAAATTGGAAAAACCGTAATACTATCTATCTGCGTATGTTATAATTATGATAAAAAAACGTTCATTTTATACCTTAATTATCCAAATATCGTTAATAATGGTAAAGGAGATTATTATGAGGTTTTTTATCGCTCTAAATTTTGAGAATAATGTCAAAGATTATCTGTTAGAAATTCAGTCATTGATTAAAGAAAGTGTTCTTAAAGGTAATTATACTCTTTATGATAATTTTCACCTTACGTTGCGGTTTTTAGGTGAATTTAATCAGGAGGATATATATCTTTTTGAAGAGGTTCTGGATGAATTAAAATCTTCAATAAATTCCTTTAACATTAAAATAGGAGGTATTAATTCATTTCAAAGAAAGGATAAGCACATTGTATTTGTCGATGTAATTGAAAATAGGACGGAATTAAATCATCTGGCGAATACCTTAAATAAAATGATTGATGAAAGGTTAAAAGTAACAGAACGATATCAATTTAAACCGCATATCACAATCGGCAGAGAAATCGTGTTTAAGGATGATTCATATTTGGGGAAAATAATTCCTTATCAGGATAAGATCTTTATCGATAAGGTTTCGCTTATGCTAAGTAGCCGTAACGAACATAATATTCTGACATATACACCTGTTTATACGGTTAAATTGGGTAAGTAATAGAGAAAGACGATGAAACTTTCTCTTTTTTTATAATTACATAACATAATAAGCATAATAATCTAATATTATATATTAACAAAATGCGAAGGAGAATGTTATGCTTAGGTTTTTTAAGTGGATTTATGCTAACAAGGTCACATTGACTGCTTTTTTAGCTCTTTTATTGTTTGTGTTTGATGAGATATTTAAATTTTCCAAGGATTTAGATTTATCTCAAGAGGCATATTATACGATTGCTTCAGTAATTATTTTGTTCATCGGTTACGCCATTAAGGGTAGGGGGCTTGAGACAATCGAGGAATATCAGCAAGCGGTGGAAAAAATCAAGAAATTACGTGAGGAAAAAAAGCTGCAGAAGAAACTGGATATCTTGCTTGAGGAAAAGCCTCAAGAAGAAAATAAGGAATAGGGTAAAAAAATGCTTCCCCATTTAGGGGAAGCATTTTTTAAGCACTTACTAAATCATAATCCTTTAGTTCCTCATCATCCTTGGCGTTATGGAGCTTATAATAAATACCTTTATGTTTTAATAATTCCTCATGGGTACCTTGCTCGATGATTTTACCATTGTCCATGACGATGATTACATCAGCATTCCTAATCGTTGACAAACGGTGGGCAATAATAAAACTTGTTTTATTCATCGTTAAATTTTCGATAGCGTTTTGAATATTTAATTCCGTTATGGTATCCACACTGCTGGTTGCTTCATCAAGGATTAAAATATTAGGGTTTTTTAAAATTGTTCTGGCGATTGACAGCAACTGACGTTGTCCGAAACTGATATTTGAACCATTTCGGGCTAGGACAGTATTGTAACCGTCGGGTAGTTCGGATATAAAATCGTGACATTTTGCTAGTTTGCATGCTTCCATCACTTCTTCGTCGTTAGCATCGAGTCTGCCAAAGCGGACATTGTTCATAATGGTATCGGAGAAAAGGTTAGTATCCTGTAAGACAATTCCGATATTATTTAATAAGCTTTCCTGAGTTACATCTTTAATATTATGATTATCGATTGTTATTTCACCCTGATTGATATCATAAAATCTCGTTATAAGATTAATGATCGTGGTCTTGCCGGCTCCCGTATGTCCGACAAGAGCGATTTTCGTTCCCGGTTTGGCATCAATAGACACATTTTTAAGAACCGGTGTTTCTTCCAAATAGCCAAAACTTACATTTTTAAGCTGTACATGACCTTTTACATTTTTTAACTCTATCGCATTTTCTTTATCATGAATAATTGTTTGATCATCAAGGATTTCAAAGATTCTTTCGGCACCTGATAAAGCATTTTGAATATCGGTGTACATATTAGCCAGGTTATTTATTTGCCCGCCAAATCGGTCGGCAAGGGTAAGAAAAACGGCTATCGTACCTACGGTTACGGATTCATCGCCATTTATCGCTAATATGGCGCCGGAAGTAATGATGATTATATAGCGCAAACGGTTCAAAAAACCAACGACCGGTTGCATTAAACTGGACCAAGTCATCGCATTGATGGTAATTTTTTTGACACGATTGCTTTCAATCGTAAATTCTTTTATGATTTCTTCTTCTTGACAAAAAGACTGAATAACCTTTGCGCCGTTTATTTGTTCGGCAACGAAACCATTTAAGGCACCACGTTCATATCGCATTCTTCTAAATCTTTTCCGGGAGACATTTGAGACTCCCTTTGCGGCATAATAAATAAGCGGTATGGTAATCATTGCGACGATGGTCAATTTCCAACTCATCCATAACATCACCGATATGGTAAAAAGTAATGTCATTATGCTTGAAATAAAGGAAATAAAGGTTTGAGTCATCGTGTTACTGATATTATCAACATCACTCGTAATTCTGATGATTAAATCACCATCACGATTTCGGTCAAAAAAGCTTATCGCTAAGTTTTGTAATTTGGAAAAGATGTTTATCCGCATTCTTTTCAAAGTTCTTTGCGTTATACCGATCATTAAATAAGAACTTCCATAGGTCGATATTATTTCTATCAGATATAAGACAGCTAATATAACGACAAAAAATATAAAACCATCGGAAATACCTTTTTTAATAAAATCATCGATTAAGATTTTTTTAACCTGTTCACCGCTTAAAGAAACGATAATGGAGACTAATATTAATGATATCACAAATGTGATGCCGAGTTTTTCCATGTTCAGATATTTGATGACTCTTATCGTGGTTTTCATTCCGTTTTCCGGTTTTTCATTTCTTTTTCGATAGGTTG
The DNA here is from genome assembly GCA_041687555.1 of Haloplasmataceae bacterium. Lineage (GTDB taxonomy): Bacteria > Bacillota_I > Bacilli_A > Haloplasmatales > Haloplasmataceae > JAWLBU01. The sequence goes on from JAWLBU010000002.1 coordinate 15,669, forward strand.
AGCGTTTGTATAAATCAATTCTGGACTTATACGTACCATTAGGATTAAATAATTCTTCCTTTTGTTTTTTCTTACTCATCCACGCCACCCCCCATTTGTTGAGCATATATTGCCTGATATAATTTGTTTTCTTTTAGTAATTCATCATGAGTGCCAAAACCGGTAACCCGGCCATTTTCCAAAATCATAATTTTATCAGCGTTAATAACGGAACCAATACGTTGCGCAATGATAATCGTTGTGCAATTTTTTATATTATTGCGTAGTTTTTTTAAAATTTTTTGTTCGGTTGTCATATCGACCGCACTAGTTGAGTCATCGAATATTAATATTTTCGGATTGGTGATTAATGACCGTGACATACTTAATCTTTGTTTTTGTCCTCCAGAAAGATTAATGCCCCGTTCGCCTAATATGGTATTAAAACCGTCGGTAAAAGAAGTGATAAATTCATAGGCTTCGGCATTTTTTGACGCGGCATAGACTTCCTCCTCATCTTTGTCCATAGCCCCGAATTTAATGTTATCCTCAATCGTACCCGCAAATAATAAAGCCTTTTGCATTACGGTGCTAATTTGCTTCCTAAGGGTATGGATATCATAATCTTTGACATTAATGTCATCGATTAAAACTTCGCCTTCCACAACATCATAAAAGCGAGGTATCAAATTGACCAGGGTAGTTTTGCCCGATCCGGTCGTACCTAAAATGCCTAATTTTTCACCTGCTTCAATTGTGAACGAAATATTTTTTAATACTTCCTTCTGACCCTTATAAGCAAATGTGACGTTTTTGAACTCGATTTTACCGACAATTTCTTTTTTAACCGGATTTTCCGGTTGTTTTAATTCTGATTCTATTTCAAACAATTCAACAAGCCTTGTTGATGATGCCCCGGCTCGGGGGAACATCAGAATAAGACTTCCAATCATGTTTAGAGCCATGACAATTTGTCCTAAATAACCTAAAAACGCGACGATACTTCCGGCATCATATTTACCGGAAATAACATCAATACCGCCAAAATAAATAACGGCGACGATGCATAAATTCATGACCAACATAAAAATCGGTGAGTTAAACGACGTGATTATACTGGCTTTTATGGTGGTGTTTTGTAATTCTTCTATATGTTTATTAAATTGCTCATTAGCATAATTTTTACGATTAAAGGCTTTGACAACACGGATATTTTCTAAGTTTTCCTGGGTGTAGGTGTTGATGGTTTCTAATTTTTCCTGTACCTTGCGGTAAATCGGATAGGATTTTTTAACGATTAAAAAATTAGTTATAAAAATAATCGGAATCGCAATAACTAATGTGATTGCTAGTTTCGGACTTAAGGATATAATCATATAAACAGAACCGATAATGAGATACGGAGCCCGAAAAATAGCCCGCAAACAGTTTCTTGTCATCATCCGGAGCATATTTGTATCGGATGTTACTCTGGTTATTACCTTACCTATTTGAAATTCATCAAGATTGGTAAATGACATATTTAATGATTTTTTAAAGGTTTCCACCCGTAAATCATTGGACATTTCATTGCTTGCCCAGTTAGCAAAAAACTGACTCAGGAAGGCAAAAACAACACTTAAGCAGGTATATAAAAGCATCATTAAACTCATCTCAATGACCTTTTTTAGGTTGTGATCGGTTATGCCGATATCAATGATATCTCCCGATGTCTTTGGTATCAATAATAAAAAGGTTACTTCTCCGACTAAAAATAATGGTGCAAGTAAAGAGATAAACCAATAAGGTTTTAAATATTTTAAGATTCTAAAGAAACTCTTCATAACATGACTCCTCTGCGACATTATACCTATTATATTGTATCATTAATTATTTTTAAGTCAAATTTATCACAGCCGGTTAACATGATATGATCAGCATAAATATTATTGCGGTTACTGTATATATTTGTAGAAAAAACCGGGCATATAGTTTATAATATTAGTTACAAACCATTTTAAAAATTATATTCAAGGGGGGATGGAAATGGCTGATATTAACAGTTTAGATCTTAATTTTTATTTGAACATCTTCTTTTTTTCAATTCTTGGTTTAGGGGTCTTTATAGGTTATGTCAAAGGATTTAAGAAATCATTTTATACATTTGCCGTGATGCTTTGTTTTTATGCTTTCTTTTTCCTTACGATTGACTGGGTAGTGCAAATTTTATGGAAACTCCCAATGCCTTGGCTGGGATCCGCAGTTGGCGATTTTTACCCGGAATTAGCGGAAGCAAGTAGTTTTGAAGATGTTATTACCATCATGTTAAGTAAATATATGGGTGAGAATTTAGCGGGATCATTAGCGAATGAGGAATTTAAAATATTTATTTCCAGCACCGCCATGTTTTTTATGAAGATTGTTTATACCATATTATATTTTTTTATTTTTAAATACATCTATAAATTCTTCTTCTTTATGGTAAGAGTAATATTTTTTAGATCTAATAAAGATAAAACTGTTTCTAAACAGAGAGGACTTGGAGCGTTCTGCGGTTTATTACGTGCCGGTGTCTTTCTATATGTCATCCTTATTTTTGTGGGAGGATTTATGAATATAGGAGAAAATTCTCTTAAATTTCTTCCGGAAAATGAACAGACAGCTCCGATTAAAAAAGTTGTGACGGAATATCATAATAATCCTGTTGTTTACTCAGTAAGCATGTTAGAGGTAAAAAAGGATTATCCGTTAAACCTATATCTGTATGATTCAGTCTTTTCCATTAATTATAAGGATAAGAAAATATCTTTTCGAAAAGAAATAGAGACCGGTGTGAAAATTTATGATGTTTATGAAGATTCACAATTTAAAACAACTTATAATTTAAGTGATATAACCGGTGAAGAAATAGAGGAAGTTTTTAATTATTTATCGGAATCCGAGTTATTTATTACGGCTTTACCTTTAGGTATTGAGGTGGCTGCCGAACAATTTAATACAGAAATGACGGTACCTAAAGAAGAATTATATGAAATTGATTGGAGTAAAGAAGTATCACAATTGGGTGAAGTAGCTGTAAATATTTTTAAATTTGTTAACATAATAAGAACATCCCAAAATGAAGGTGGGCTTGTGACTGAAGAATTTACGGGCGATGATGTGAGAGCGCTGTTTAATTCTTTATCCCAGTCGGAACTGGCAAAGCTTGGTGCTTATGTGGCAATGGAACCATTGTTGAAGCAAGCAGGCAGTAATATAAGTGCATTTATCACTGTTCCTAAAGATTTGGATTGGGAAGATGAGTATGTCGCAATAGGTGAGATAGCCGGTGCGATAATTGATACGGGAGTTACAATTGGTGAACTTAACTCAGGTAACCCGTCGGTATTAATAGCCGAGCTGGCTGATCTTGATTTTACGATAATATTGGATTCAAAGATTATTTCACAGGCTCTAATAAATATCTTGTCCGGAAAAGCAAACATCAATGGCTTTAATATATTCCAGGTTCCCCCTGGTGTGGTATGGGAAGACGAATATGATGATTATGGTAATTTAATTAATAATGGTGAGCTGAGAAATGCGTTAATGGCAATTAGTGCCATAGTTAAAGTAACCGGTAATGTTAATTTTGAGGATTTAAACTTAAATCTTATTTCCGAATTTACCGATGATACCATTGATACGATTTTCAACTCTGCGATATTTGTGGCAACTATTTCTAACTTATTAAATGATATGGGATTTGGTGATACGGTACTTATAGTACCGAATGAAGTTTATGATAACAATAATTATATTATTAAAGATGAATTAAAAAGTTTGGCAAAATCAGTTAAGACCGTTTTTGATAAATTAGCCTGTGACGAAGGTGATACTCAATGTGCAAGTACCGGATTTGATATCGGTAAGGCATTTACCCTTGGTGATGATCTTGATGATATCCTTTCTTCAAAAATAATTGAAGCGACATTGGGGAAATTGATCTATGATCAGGGTAACGGTATTTTAAGAATACCTAATAATTCGCTTAAGACAATTACCGATAAAAACGGTGAAAAAGTAATTGTTTCCAATGATAACGGGGAAATAAAAAAATTATTTGATGCCGTTTCGATATTTGACTTTACTAACTTTGATAATATGCAGTTTAATGCATCGATCATTCAAAAGTTGGCGGTTGAAAAAGACGGTAAGAAGGAATTAGACGAAGCTAAAAAGAATACATTATTCGCATCTAGTATTATACATGCCACCTTATCACATATGTTACTGGACTTGACCGGAAGTATGGAAGGTAGCTCGCAAGTACTGGTAGTTCCATATAAAAATGAGTCAAATAACGATATCAGATATACATCCGATGGTATGGAGTATGTATCAACTGCTGAATTATCAGAAATTTTGGAAGCCGTTATCGTACTTAATATAGATGATTTTAATAATGTTACGACCTTAGGATTAGGAGCAATGATAAGTAATATGGATGAATTACTTGATTCAGCCATCTTGCACGCCACAATATCAGATCAAATCTTAAAAATCCAAGGTATTTCAGTACCATATGTTGATGACAAATTAGATACCGAAAATAATGAAGTGAAGATCCGTAAGGTAGTGGGAGATGAAGGAAGGACTACCGAATATATCATAAGAGATGAATTAGTAGATTTATTTGATGTTTTAGAAATATTAGGAAATAATGACATAAGCGGATTTACCGGCGATGTGAATTTTTCCCTATTTTACGGTGATATTGGTAGTGTTGGATATCAGAACAGAACTAAATTATTGTCTTCGGCGATTATTCAAGCTACAATATCTAAACAGCTGATCGATTTGGATTTAAATGATAATATCCTAATTGTACCGACAAAAACCGCAAATGGTGATCCTTTAATTGTAAATAGAGGACCTCTAGGACAAGAAACTACATATGTCATTGAAGAGGAATTCCATCATTTACTAAATATTTTTGAAGCCATGGGATATAATTCTATCAAAGATTTTACCGGATTAATCGACACGCAAAAATTCTTTGATCATAAAGCAATTATTTTAGATTCAGCTATTTTTCACGCTACGATCTCTGATTATATGTTAAACCCTAATAGCGGGGTTGATAATGTACTTGTCATTCCGGATAATTGCCGAATTGAACAAGAGTCTACAACTTATGTTAGAGATGAGGAAATTACTGATATCTTAACAATTCTTGAAAATGTGGGAATAAAGGACTTCAATAATGTTAATCTGGAAGCAAGTGTTATTAGAAATGTCCAACCGGATATCTTATTAGCCTCGGAATCAATTCAAGCGACTATTTCCAAAACGGTATTAGCCGGTGCTAAGGATGAAACCAATAGAAATCCGGGAGAATTAGTGCTTATTGTTCCAAGAGCTGTTAGAGAGAATATCTATGTTAAGGGAGTTTTGAGCACGCAAATTAAATATGATGAGTTACTTAACATGTTGGAAGCAATAAGAGTTATTGGTATTGATAATTTCAATGAGGATTTAGCTAATAAAGCCGAACTCATCACGGGTAAAGGAAGAACAGATTTAGAGCTCTTGTTAGCAAGCGATTCTATTCACTTATCATTTGAAAACATGTTAAGCAGTAATACTAATATCAGTATTCCAGATGTAGCCAAGGATGCATTATATATCGGAACTCCGTTTGAAATTCCTAGTGTGACTACTAAGGAACATCTAGTTGACTTTATTTTAGCCGCTAAAGTAATTTCCGATAACTTTACGTCGGCAAGTTTCTCTATGGAAAATATGAAGTTAATTGTTGATGGTCGGGATACGATAATCGCCTCTTTAATTGTAAGACACAATTTAACAATCGAAATAAAAGATAAGGTACCATATATGCTCTGGTCGGATTGGGAACAGAAAGATGGAATCTTTACCGAAGATGCATTTAGAAATGAAATCTTTCCTATCTTGGATATCTTATTTTAATTAAGTTAATAAAAAATACTTTCTCTTTAAAAGGGAAAGTATTTTTATTTAAATATATTATAAGACACATAAACCAAAAATCATTTATTTTGAGATTAAAGAATAAAAATATATAATAACGATAATAAAAAAATTAGATATTTTATAAAATTATCGAAATCCGAAAAAAAATAAAATAGAAATCGATTATCAACTTGTTCGGACAATAGACAAGTGTTATAATTCTTTGCTTGTTGTTGTATTATTTTCTAAGATATTAAGCGAATATCTTCCATAATCAATATTACCTTTATTTTTACGGGTTAATACTTTGATGATGGCATAAATGACCAAGACGATAATTGATAGCGGAATGAGGGCTAATATTCCATATAATACGTTGTTCATACTCTAAATCCTTTCTTATTTATCTTCATGATAGACATATTTATTGTGTTCTTCATCGTATATATATTTACCTTTTTCTTTTTTTACCTGAAATGATTTGATAAAATCAGTTATTTTAAAGTTTCTTAAATCTTTAGATTTAAGGTATTCAAACAAACCTATTAGATAGGTGAAGATAAAGAAACTAAATACATATGTGTCTAATAGGTTATGATAAAATAGTGTTAACCATAAACCGGGCTTTGTCGGTACGACAAAGATGACGATTGCAAGATTAATTAATAAACCAATAATTATATCTAATCCGATTACATATACTGTGCGTCTGAATACCAAAATTATTGTGTATAAAGAACTCTTTATAAATAATAATCCGGCGGATATCATAAAATCCCAGATAACATCAAGTACCTTTTTGAGATACGGAAATACTTTTGGACCAAGTAATCTTATGATAAAAAGGAATAAAAAAAGTAAAGCGATGGTTGAGAAAAATATCTTGAGAAACATACTCTCACCTCTAATTATAATTATAGCATAATCCAGTTTAATGTAAATTATTGAAAAAAAAAAGTAAATGTATGGTATAATTAAATGTGGTTTTATTATAAATGGGTTGTAACAAGGATGTGACACTATGGATGACAAATTTAAGATTCTGTTAAAACAATTAAATCTTGAAGACTATGATACTCATTTTACTGAATGTATAATTAAAGAATTGGTGATTTCGAAAAAAGAAGGATGTTATCACTTTTATTTTTATATGCCTAAAATGCTTGAAAAAGAAGTATTAATGCAATTTTATAAACAATTGATTTTACGCTTTAAGCAGATTAGAGGAGTAAACAAGATTTATTTTACCACAGAAGTTGGAGAAATTGGAAATGTAAATATATATGATTATTTTACCGTGGTAAAAGAGTTATTATGCATCGAGGATTCCTCCATTAAGGCAATTGATGATTATGATGTCAAGTATGAAGGGAATAATTTATTTATAGAAGTAAAAACCGAAGATCAACAAAAGTTGCTTGAGGAGCAATTTAAGGAAAGAATCGAGCGAATGTATGAAAATATCGGTTTAAATGTTACTTTTACCGTTAATAGAAGTGAAAACGGTCAATGTACGCTTGAAGAGATCAATCGGTTAAAATACGAACAGGATATGTTATTCCAAAAACAATTAAATGAACTTAAGAAGGAATACGAGGAAGAAAATAAATCCGTTGAGAAAGCAAACGGTTTTCAGAACCGAAGAAACGCGATATATAATGAGAAACTGGTCGGTTACCCGATAAAGGGTGAAAGTGAACCAATCGCGAATATTCCCGTAACGCAGGAAGAGCTGCAAAATGCCAAGATCGAATATATCATCGAAGGCTATATCTTTGAATGTGAAACGAAAAAGACAGCTAAGGGAACCCATATGATTGATATCGCCATCACCGATTACACTGATTCCATATCGGTTAAGGTCTGGGTTAAGGATGAAGAGAATCTCACCTTTTATAATTCCGTATTTAAACTAGGGAATTATGTGAAATTAAAGGGCAATCCGAAATATGACGAATATCGTAAAGAAGTTATTTTATTTTCCTCTCAGGGGGAAATACTGGATAAACCGCAGAAAGACAGCCGTTATATAGATAATGGTTTTCAGAATGAAAAGCGAGTAGAACTTCATGTGCATACGAATATGTCAAACATGGATAGTGTGACAACAATCAGTCAGTACGTACAAAAGGCACTTGAGTATGGACATTCCGCGATTGCCTTAACTGATCATCATGGTATCTATGCCTTACCGGAGCTTTATCAGGCAACGAAAAATAAACCGATAAAACCGATTTATGGGGTTGAGGTAAATTTAGTTGAAGATTTGGCTAAAATAGCCTGGAATGAATCTCATGAATTACTTAGGGATGCTACCTATGTTGTTTTTGATATAGAAACAACCGGATTTTCCGTTAACTTTGATGATATCATTGAAATAGCGGCGGTTAAAATCAAAAACGGTCAAGAAATCGGTCATTTCAGTGAGTTTTGTAATCCACACCGCAGTTTAAATTCTATCACCATAGAATTAACGAATATCACCGATAGTGATTTGATTAATGCCAGGGAAATTTCGGATGTTCTGCAGGATTTTAAGCATTTCTGTGCCGGGGCCATATTAGTTGCTCATAACGCCGGTTTTGATATTTCCCATATCGAACATGCTTATGATAAATATGGTTTGGGAGAATTGCCTAATCCGGTGATAGATACTTTGGAATATGCGCGAAATCGCTTTGATGACAAGCTTAACCGTTTTAACTTAAAGGCGATTTGTAAACTGTTTAAGATCGAATTAACCCAGCATCACCGGGCAATATATGATGCCAAAGCTACCGCCGAAGTATTTTTACATTTATTACGTGATATGGAAAAAGAAGGAATTAATTATCATGATGAGATTAATTCCCTTGTGGGACAAAATGAAGCGTATAAGTATCAGATACCTAAACATGTGACTCTATTAGCTAAAAACGAGGTAGGTTTGAAAAACTTATTTAGGATAATCTCCGATGCCCATACCACGCACTTTCATAAAGAACCCCGAGTACTACGATCAATCTTAAATCAATATCGGGAAAACATCCTGGTAGGTTCAAGCTGCAGTAATGGTGAGGTATTTAAAACAGCCTTTGAAAAAAGCTATGAAGAGCTTAAAAAAGTGGCTAAATATTATGATTATCTTGAGGTTCAACCTCCCGAAGTATATTCATATTTAATTGATTTAAGCGGTAACGAAAGAACAAAGGATTATATTATCGAGACCATAAAAACAATAATCCGTGTCGGAAATGAATTAAAAATACCGGTTGTGGCTACCGGTGACTGTCATCATCTAACAAGAGAAGATAAGATCTTTCGGGAAATCTATATCGATTCTCCGCAAATTGGCGGAGGGTTACATCCTTTATCCGATTCAGCCATTAAAGTAATTCCATCGATGCATTTTCGAACCACCGATGAGATGATGAATGATTTTAATTTTTTACCACTAGATTTGGCTAAAGAAATAGTTATTGATAATCCGAATAAAATTGCTAGTGAAATCCAGGTTATAAAAGCTATCAAGGATCAGTTATTCACACCAAAGGATGATTTCTTAAAAGATAAAGGAATACCAAGTATTGATCAGGAAATAAAAAATAAATGCTTTGAAAAAGCACGAAAGCTATACGGTGTGACTCTGCCGTTATATGTTAAAGATCGGTTGGAGAAGGAGTTAAACAGCATTATTAAACACGGCTTTGCCGTTATCTATTATATCTCGCATATGCTGGTAAAAAAATCACTGGATGACGGATATATAGTTGGTTCTAGAGGATCGGTTGGTTCAAGTTTTGTCGCCACCTTACTTGATATTACCGAGGTTAATCCCTTATCACCTCATTACCGTTGTCCGAATTGCCAATTTAGCACATTTAAAATGAATGAGGAAGAAAAAAAGAAATATCCGCTTTTGGATATTGAAAAGGATTTACAGTCAATTCTTGATACGGTTGACTCGGGTTTTGATTTACCCGATGCCTTGTGTCCTCATTGTCATACGCCACTTAAAAAAGATGGTCATGATATCCCGTTTGAAACCTTCTTAGGATTTGAGGGGGATAAGGTTCCCGATATCGACTTAAATTTCTCTGGAGAATATCAGGGAACTGCCCATCAGTATTGTCAGGAAGTGTTTGGTTATGACAATGCCTTTAGAGCGGGTACTATCGGTACCGTGGCGGAAAAAACCGCCTACGGATATGTCCGTGCTTATTTTGAAAAACGCAATATATTAAAACGTGAACCGGAAATAAGACGCATAGCCTCATTCTGTCAAGGAGTGAAACGGACAACGGGTCAACATCCCGGCGGAATCATTGTTGTGCCAAATTATATGGATATTTATGATATTACACCGATTCAATATCCGGCTGACAATAGTGAAAGCAATTTCCGCACAACGCATTTTGACTTTCAGTCCATTCATGACAATTTGTTGAAGCTAGATATTTTAGGGCATGATGATCCTACCATGCTACGTTATTTAGAGGACTTGACGGGTATATCACCTAGGGATATTCCGATTGATGACCCAAAGGTTTATCAGTTGTTTTATTCGACCGAGTCATTAAACGTAAAACCGGAAAGAATTATGTCAAGTACCGGTAGTTACGGTGTTCCGGAATTTGGAACATTATTTGTGCGAAAGATGTTGGAAGAAACACGTCCGAAGACATTTGCGGAATTAGTTAAAATCTCCGGTTTGTCACATGGTACCGATGTCTGGGCAAACAATGCCCAGGATTTAGTAAATCACAAATATCCCGAATATGGACATATTGATTTTAAATCACTCATCGGTTGCCGTGATGACATCATGGTTTACCTGATGTATTATGGCTTGGAACCAAAGGCCGCATTTGATATTATGGAATTTGTCAGAAAGGGTAAAGCCAGCAAAGAAAAAGAAAAATGGGAAAAATACAGTCAGATCATGCGTGAAAAAAACGTTCCCGAATGGTTTATCTGGTCATGCGGACAAATTAAGTACATGTTTCCTAAAGCTCATGCGACCGCTTATGTCTTAATGGCCATTCGCATTGCCTGGTTTAAAGTGAATATGCCGATATACTATTACGCCGCTTATTTTTCCAAACGGGCGGATACATTCGATGTGACAATATTCCCTAGAGGAAATGATGCAATACGCAATAAAATCATTGAAATAAATGAAAAGGGATATGATGCCAGTGAAAAAGAAAAATCATTAATCACGGAACTGGAAGTTGCATTGGAAATGACGGAACGTGGCTTTTATTTTAAACAGATTGATTTGGAAAAATCATTGGCTTCGGAGTTTTTAGTTACCGATGATAAGATGGGATTAATCATTCCTTTTAAAGCTCTTGACGGTTTAGGCGATAACGTAGCCAACTCCATAGTCGAGGCTCGAAAACAAAGACCATTTATCTCAAAAGAGGATTTGCTTAATCGAACAAGCTTATCAAAGACCTTATTTGAAAGATTAGAGGATCTTGGATGTCTAAATGGTTTAAAAGAGACTAATCAAATTAGTATATTTGATTTATAATCTATTTTATTTATACATATAATAATTAAGAAAGTAAAATATTTAATTTATTGTAGACTTCTAGAAAAAGTGTTATAATAAGTATAATTAATTAATAGGAGGTAAAATGATGGAATTTCAATCAAAAAATCCTGTATTAACTAGAGTGGATTCAGATGTCAGAAGTGGAGATGCAGCTTATGTTACTGGTAGAACCGCAACATTTAGCGGTATAGCCGTAAAATCAGGAATTCTTCTTTCTATTATATTTGCGATTTCACTAATAATTTATGTTAACCTAGAAACATTGATTAATTATTTAGGTGGCTTGTTAGTCGCTGGAATGATTGTCGGCTTTATTTCCGTTCTAATTGCCAGTTTTTCCAAAACAGCCGCACCGTTTTTCACAATTATATACGCTATTTGTGAAGGAATGGTATTAGGTACAATTTCAGCTCTACTAAATACGGTTTTACCGGGAATTGTCATGGATGCCGTTATTATCACCTTTGCCATCTTCGGTTTTTTACTTGTTGCTTACGCTACAGGAATATTTAAAGTAGGATTTACCTTTAGAAAAATCTTCTATACTGCGTTAATTAGCATAATGTTTTTCTATTTATTCTCATTTATTCTAAGCCTCTTTGGACTAAACTTAATTATCGCAAATCCGGGTTTAATATTAGTCATTTCCTTAGGAATGGTAATACTTGCTTCATTTAGTTTATTAATAGACTTTGATGATTGTAAAATGGCTGTTGACCGTGGTGTACCAAGCAGTTTTGAGTGGCAACTGTCATTAGGTTTATTAGTGTCACTAGTATGGTTATATATGGAAGTATTACGTTTATTAATTATTATTTCCCGATACTTTAAGGATTAATGATAGAAAGGGTTACCTAAAAAAAGGTAACTCTTTTTTTACGAAAATCGACAAAAACCACTTGAAAAAAAATTAGTTTGAATGTAAAATGAAAATGTAGTAAAGATAGGAGAGGATAAATGTGATTAGATTAAAATTAATATTGAAAACTTCCTCTTTTATAGCGGATATTAAATAAAACACGGCATTAGTGTATATACTAATGCCTTTAATATTTTATTGCTATTTTCTCATATAATCTTGGTAATATGGTCCAAAAGTTTCTACCTGCTAACCGTAAATCGGCAGACTATGAGAGATGTTTTTTGCGTTACTTAAAAACGTAAACATCTGCTCGGGTGTTTACGTTTTTTTAATTAAAAGGAGGATTTAAGATGATCGGAATTATCATGGGAAGTAAATCAGATTACCCGACAATGGAAAAAGCGGCGGAAATTCTAAAAATGTTGGAAATACCTTTTGAAATGAAAATTGTCTCTGCTCACAGAACACCCGATATTATGTATAGCTATGCCAAGGAGGCAAGAAAAAGAGGAATAAAGGTAATTATTGCCGGTGCAGGAGGTGCCGCTCATCTACCCGGTATGGTTGCATCGCTAACCACAATACCGGTTATTGGTGTTCCTATTCAGTCAAAAGCCCTAAACGGACTGGATTCATTACTGTCGATTGTGCAAATGCCGGGTGGTGTTCCTGTTGCGACAGTGGCCATCGGAGAAGCAGGAGCAAAAAATGCCGGAATATTAGCCGCGGAAATCTTAAGTATCAATGATGAGAAACTGGCCTTAAAATTAGCTAATTATCGGAAGGAATTAAGTGATCAGGTGATAAAAGACAATGAAATGTATGACTAAAGCTATTCTCCCCGGTAGTACGATAGGAATCATCGGCGGAGGACAACTGGGCAGAATGATGGCAATAGCCGCGAAAACTATGGGATATAAAATCGCCGTCTTGGAACCCGTTAATGATGGACCCTGCGCAAAAGTAGCCGACATTGAAATTAATGCCGCCTACCATGATAAAGAGGCTTTGAAAAAATTAATGGAACTTAGTGATGTCGTCACATACGAATTTGAAAATATACCGGGAAAGATTATTGAAGAAATATGTGAATACGGATACTTGCCCCAAGGAGCAATGCCTTTGATTATATCCCAGGACAGGGCGCTTGAAAAAAAGACGATTCAAAATTGCGGATTAAAAACCGTTCCCTTTAAGATAATTAATGATTTAACCGATCTTAAGTCAGGGATTAAGGAATTAGGCTTACCTGCTGTCTTAAAGACATGCCATGGGGGATATGACGGTAAGGGACAAATTATCATAACTTCAGATGCCGATATTGAGAAAGGTTTATCTTTAATCGAAACTGGTACTTGTGTTCTCGAAAAATACATTGATTTTATCTGCGAAATTTCCGTCATTGTCGCTAAATCAACCATAGGAGAAATAAGCGTTTTTCCCATCGCGGAAAACATTCATCAGCATAATATACTTCATCAGACGATTGTCCCGGCGAGAATCGACGAAAAAACGAAGGAAAGAGCAGGAAAGATCGGGATGGAGTTAATGAATAATTTAGGCTTTGTCGGGACATTGGCTATTGAATGCTTTGTGTTAAGTGATGGGGATATCTTAATAAATGAAATAGCACCAAGACCCCATAATTCCGGTCATTATACGATAGATGCCTGCATGACATCGCAGTTTGAGCAACATATTCGGGCAATATGCGGGCTTAAGCTTGGTTCAACTACACTACTTACTTCTTCCGTAATGGTCAATATATTGGGTCAGGATATGCGGAAGATTCCTAATTTAATTCATGATAAATTATTTAAACAAGCAAAACTGCATTTGTATGAAAAAAGTATTGTGAAAGAAAATCGCAAGATGGGTCATATTACCTTTTTAGGTGATGATTTAGCGGAAATAATTTTATCAGTCAATAAATATTTAAATGAATCGAGGTAAATAAAATGGGAAATTATCGCGTATTTGTTGAAAAAAAAGCAGGTTTTAATACCGAAGCCCTTAATCTCAAACAGGAATTAACGGAAAATCTGCATATTGCCATTACCGGTTTACGAGTTATCAATGTCTATGAGGTTTTTAATATAACAAGGGACGAATTAGAATTGATAAAAAAAGTGGTGCTGTCAGAAATTGTGACGGATAACGTTTTTGAGGAAGTTGAATTAAAGGAAAACTGTTATATTTATTTTGAATCACTACCCGGACAATATGACCAACGCGCGGATTCAGCCGAACAATGCATAAAGCTTGTCTGTCACAATGAAAAAGTTACCGTGAAATGCGGTAAATTAATCATCTTTGCCCCGATGTTATCCGATATAGAATTAAATAAGGTAAAGCAATACTTAATCAATCCCATCGAATTATGTGAGAAAGTTCTGACTTATCCATTACAACTAAATGAGAAGGCCGAAAAAAAACCTTTGGAAGTGTACAATAATTTTATTTATTATACAAAAGACGAGTTAAAGGAATTTATCAGTGATAAAAACCTGGCAATGAATCTGGCTGATATTGAGTTTATTCAGGAGTATTTTCTAAAGGAAGAAAAACGAAATCCTACGGAGGTTGAGTTATACGTTTTAGATACATATTGGTCGGATCATTGTCGGCATACGACATTTGAGACAATACTGGAAAATATTATTTTCCCTGATGATGATTTGCAAGCTGTTTTACAACGGACATTTAACGATTATCAAAGGTTAAGGAATTTGGTCCATGAAGGTAAGAAGCCTATGACTTTAATGGATCTTGCCACAATCAAAGCAAAAGCCATGAGGAAAAACGGTGAATTGCCGGATTTAGAGATCTCCGATGAAGTAAATGCCTGCAGCGTTTATATCGATGTAAAAAAGAATCAGGAAATTGAGAAATGGCTATTAATGTTTAAAAATGAAACACATAATCATCCGACGGAAATCGAGCCGTTTGGCGGAGCATCAACCTGTATCGGCGGGGCAATCAGGGACCCATTATCGGGACGCAGCTATGTTTATCAGGCCATGCGGGTTTCCGGAGCAGCTAATATTCTCGAGCCCATCGAAAATACCAGGGAAGGAAAGCTACCGCAACTAAAAATCGCTAAAAAATCAGCTGAAGGGTACAGCTCGTATGGTAATCAAATCGGATTGGCAACAACCCATGTAAGAGAAATTTATCATGAAGGATTTAAAGCAAAGCGGATGGAAGTCGGTGCCGTGGTTGGTGCCGTAAGGGCTAGTGAAGTAAAACGGGAACAGCCGACACAAGGTGATTTGATTCTCTTAATTGGCGGTAGAACCGGACGCGACGGAATCGGTGGAGCAACGGGTTCTAGTAAAGTGCATACCGAAGCATCATTAAAGGAAGCATCAAGTGAAGTGCAAAAAGGTAATGCACCGACGGAGCGGAAAATCCAACGTTTGTTCCGCAATAACGAAGTAACGAAAATGATCAAAAAATGCAATGATTTTGGTGCCGGTGGTGTAGCCGTCGCCATTGGTGAAATTGCCGATGGGATCGAGATTTATCTGGATAAAGTACCGACAAAATACGACGGATTAAATGAAAAAGAATTGGCTATATCCGAATCACAGGAGAGAATGGCTGTTGTAATCGATAAACAGGATTTAAAATCATTTATCCGGTTTACCGACGCCGAAAATTTGGAATGCACCGTAATTGCGATTGTTACGGATACTAACCGCTTGATTATGAAATATCATGATAAAGAAGTTGTCAATATCTCCCGTGAATTTTTAAATTCAAACGGTGTAAGACAAAAAATAGATGTTGAGGTAAATAAGATAACGAAAAAGAATCCTTTTATTAGAGAGATAAAGGGAAGTACTTATAAAGAAAAATTTTGCGAAAATCTAAAGGATGATAATGTCGTATCGACTAAAGGCTTGATAGAAATGTTTGACGCATCGATAGGCTCATCCACTGTTCTAATGCCATTTGGGGGAATGACGCAATTAAGTGAAGTCGATGGTTCCGTGCAAAAAATCCCCGTCCTTGATGGTGATACCACAACCTGCAGCATCATGACATATGGTTATAATCCTTTCATATCCTCATGGTCTCCGTTTCACGGAGCGATTTACGCGATAATCGAATCCCTGGCGAAGTTTGTTTCTCTCGGAGGAGATTATCAAAAAGTGCGTTTTACCTTTCAGGAATATTTTAAAAGGCTGGGAACAAACCCGAAAAATTGGGGAGATCCTTTTGTCGCCTTACTTGGGGCATTATACGCGCAAAATGAATTCAATTTACCGGCAATTGGCGGAAAGGACAGCATGAGCGGTAGTTTTGAAGACTTGCATGTTCCACCGACCTTAATTTCTTTTGCGGTCGGCGTGGAGGATGTTCTAAATATCATATCGCCGGAATTTAAAGAAGAGGATCATTTTGTCTATCTTATAAAGCATCATGAACGAGAAAATCAACTTCCGGATTTTACCCAATTGAAGAGAAATTTTGCTTTTATCTATGAAAATATTAAGCATAAAAGGATTGTCTCGGCCTTTGCCTTAAAAGTAGGCGGAATTGCCGAAGCAATTTCCAAAATGTCCTTTGGTAATAAAATAGGCGTTCATATTAAAAATAATGCTTTAATGGATAATTTGTTTAATTTAAATTACGGTTCCATCATTATTGAAACAAAAGAGGAAATCGCTTATGAGAATGCGATTTTAATCGGGAAAACAGTGAAAAATCATTTTGTGATTGATAATGAAATTATTCAAATCGATGAATTAATAAACGCATGGTTAGGTAAATATAATGCGGTTTATCCCGTTTATCAGGAGAGAAACACGGTAAAAATAGATACTCCGCTTTATGAAAAGAAAATTTTAATTAAGAAAAAATTAGGCGTATCACCTAATGTATTCATACCGGTATTTCCGGGAACGAATTGCGAGTATGATTCCCTAAAAGCTTTTAAGCAGGCAGGTGCCAATACGTCGCTCTTCGTATTTAAAAATCGCAATCAAAGTGATATCGATGATTCGATTAAGAAGATGGTCCAATACATTAATAAAGCACAAATAATTATGTTTTCCGGGGGATTTAGCGCCGGGGATGAACCGGACGGATCCGGTAAATTCATCACAGTCGTTTTACTTAATGAACGAATTAAGGAAAGCATCGAGGATTTATTAAGTCGTGACGGATTGATCCTCGGTATATGCAATGGCTTTCAGGCCTTAATTAAGTCCGGATTGTTACCATATGGGAAGATCGGCGTTGTCAATGAAAAAAGTCCGACATTAGTTAAAAATGATATCAATCGTCATGTATCGCAAATTGTTCAAACAAGAATCACCTCGAATAAATCACCTTGGTTAGCGGGTTTTAAACTTGGTGAAATCCATAAAATTCCGATTAGTCACGGTGAAGGCAGATTTGTGGCATCCATGGAGTTAATTAATGAGCTGGCATTAAATGGACAGATAGCAACACAGTATGTGGATGATTTAGGTAATCCGACAATGGATAAAGTATTTAATCCAAACGGGTCCATAGGGGCAATCGAAGGAATCACTAGTCCGGATGGAAAGATATTGGGGAAAATGGGCCATTCCGAACGAATGGGACAAAATCTATATAAAAATATCAACGGAAATAAAATACAAGATATTTTCACAAATGGCGTAAATTATTTTAAATAATGGGAGGAAAAAAATGAAATTAATTTATGAAGGTAAGGCTAAACAAGTATACAGTACGGAAGATGCTAATCAGGTAATAATCCATTATAAAGATGATGCGACGGCATTTAACGGCATAAAAAAATCAAAAATCCAAAATAAGGGAATCCTCAATAATGAAATTTCAGCGATATTATTAGAAGTTTTAAAAAGTAAGGGGATTAAAACCCATTTAATCCGTGTGTTAAATGAACGTGATCAGCTTTGTGAAAAGTTAACGATTTTTAAGCTGGAAGTAATCGTAAGAAATATCATCGCCGGTAGTATGGCCAAACGTTTGGGAATTGAAGAAGGAACCGTACCGGAACAAGTGATTTATGAATTATGTTATAAGAATGACGAGTATGGTGACCCGTTAATCAATGAAGATCATGCCTTGGCTTTAGGACTGGCAAGTGCAAAAGAATTACAATTTATTAAAGAAACAACTTTAAAAATTAATGAAATCCTAAAAAGTTTCTTTGCCGAACATAATATCAGATTAGTGGATTTTAAATTGGAATTTGGAAAGAACAGTAAAGGAGAAATTATGTTAGCCGATGAAATATCACCGGATACCTGTCGTTTATGGGATATGTCTACAAATGAAAAATTGGACAAGGACCGGTTTAGACGTGATTTAGGTAATATTGTGGAAGCCTATGTTGAGATTTTAAAACGGATAAAGGGGTAGTTATATGGGCGATATGAACTGGTTTTTCGAGCGTAAAATGAATGAAGAATGCGGTGTATTCGGGGTATTTAACCATGAAAATGCCACCGAGTTAACCTATTATGGGTTGCATGCTCTTCAGCATCGAGGTCAGGAGGGCTGTGGAATCGTCACAAGCAATAAGGAAAAGTTAAATTGTCATAAAGGCGAGGGACTGGTCAGAAATATTTTTAGAAACGAAGATTTACAACGCATTAAGGGTGTTCATGCCATCGGTCATGTGCGTTATTCAACCAAAGGCGGCGGCGGATTAATCAATGTTCAGCCCTTTGTTTATCATTCCCAAACCGGACAGTTGGGTTTATGCCATAACGGAAATATCGTAAATACCGATGATATAAAGAATTATCTCGAACAAAACGGCAGTATTTTTCAAACAACCTCTGATTCCGAAGTCCTTGCTCATCTTTTGAGAAGGGAGAAAGGCGAATTCATTAACAGATTGAAAGAATCTTTATTGTATCTGGAAGGAGCATATGCCTTTTTATTGCTTAAGGAAAATGAATTATATATTGCCTTAGATAAATACGGGCTTAGACCTTTAGTAATTGGAAGAATCGGAGAAGGATATGTTGTTGCCAGTGAAACATGCGCGCTTGATGTCGTTGGGGCAAGCTTTCTTCGCGATGTGCTTCCGGGTGAGGTTATTAGAATAAGTGATAAAGGATTGGAATCGACTTTTTATGCTCAATCGACCATTCATCACATGTGTCTCATGGAGTACATCTATTTTGCAAGACCCGACAGCGATATTGAAAATATCAATGTTCATGCCGCAAGAAAGCGTTGTGGAAGAAGACTGGCGATTGAGGCACCGGTGGAGGCGGATATTGTGATCGGCGTGCCGGACTCCGGAATGAGTGCCGCGATCGGTTACGCAGAAGAATTAAGAATTCCCTTTGAGATTGGTTTAATTAAAAATAAGTACACGGCAAGAACATTTATTGAGCCTCATCAATCCCTACGTGAAAAGGGAGTTAAAATGAAGCTATCACCCGTGCGGACGATTGTGAAAGATAAACGAATCGTCTTAATTGATGATTCCATTGTCCGTGGGACTACCAGTCAAAAGATTATTAGAATGTTAAGAGAAGTAGGAGCTAAAGAAATCCATGTGAGAATTACCGCACCGGAGATTAAATTTCCTTGCTTTTACGGAGTGGATTTTTCAACGAAGGAAGAATTAATATCAGCTAAGCTTACTCCTTTAGAAATCGCCAAAAAAATCGGAGCGGATTCGTTAGAATTTATTTCTTTAGAAGGATTGATCGAATCCATTGGCCGAAAAAACGGTCAATGCACTGCTTGTTTTACCGGAAATTATCCTACCCATTTATATGAAGGAGTGAGTGAAAATGAGTGAGCTTTATTCTAAAGCAGGCGTTAATTTAGAAGCAGGATATGAAGTGGTACGAAAAATAAAAAAACATGTTGATAGTACGAAAAGACTTGGAATGATGGGGACTATCGGAAGCTTCGGCGGAATGTTCGACTTAACCAGATTGGGTTATCAAGAACCGGTTTTAGTGTCCGGAACCGATGGAGTTGGAACAAAACTTCTAATTGCCATAATGCTTAATCAACACGATACCATTGGGGAGGATTTAGTGGCAATGTGTGTCAATGATGTTATCGCCCAAGGAGCCGAACCGCTTTTTTTCCTTGATTATATCGCTGTTGATAAGACTAATCCCGATAAAATTGAACGGATTCTAAAAGGTATATCCGTCGGTTGTCAAAAAGCCGGATGCGCCATCATCGGAGGAGAAACCGCGGAAATGCCGGATATGTATGAAAAGGATCATTATGATTTGGCCGGATTTGCCGTTGGGGTCGTTGAAAAGCAAAGAATCGTTACGGGAGAGAAGGTTCAGGTCGGGGATGTGTTAATTGGTCTTCCTTCAAGCGGAATTCATTCCAATGGTTATTCATTGGTCCGAAAGGTCTTTTTAAAGGATAACCGCGTCGATTTACATGCTTATCATAATATACTGGGTAAAACGATTGGCGAAGAGCTGTTAACACCGACAAAGATTTATGTTAAACCCGTCTTATCCTTGCTTAAAGCCGTTGATGTCCATGGTATGGCGCATATCACAGGAGGAGGGTTTGACGAAAATATTCCTCGAACATTAAATAGTAATCAAGGTGTGGAAATTGACTTAACGACTTTTACGAAACCGGTTATCTTTGATATGATTGAAGAACTGGGTTATATCCCGACTCGTGAAATGTATAATATCTTTAATATGGGAATTGGTTTTGTCATCGTTGTTAGTAAGGATGACGTGCAAAAAGCCTTGAAAATATTAGAAAATGCCGGTGAGAATCCTAAGATAATTGGTAAAGTAATAAATAAAGCTGGTGTTCATCTGTTATGAAAAAAATAGCGATTTTTGCTTCCGGCAACGGTTCTAATTTTGAAGCGATTGTAAGATACCCCGATAAAAAATATGAGGTTGCGTTACTTATTACCGACAATGAAAAGGCCTACGCGGTTAAAAGGGCGGAATATTTGGGAATTCCTTTTCTGATATTTAATCCCCGCGATTTTAAGGATAAAAATGATTACGAGGTATTTTTAGTAAGGAAATTAAGGCAGTATGAAGTCGATTTTATTGTCCTTGCGGGCTATATGAGAATAATCGGCTCGAAATTATTAAGTGCATATGAAAATAAAATAATCAATATACATCCGTCCTTATTACCGGCTTTTAAAGGGAAGGATGCTATTTCACAGGCGTTTTTATATGGTGTGAAGGTAACCGGAGTCACCATACATCTGGTTAATCAAGATATCGATTCCGGGATGATAATTGAACAAATTCCTTTTTATATTAATAATAAGATGACGATAAATGATTTAGAAAAAGAAATTCACAAGATTGAACACGCTAATTATCCAATAGTAATTAATAAATTCAGTGAGGAGGGAGTATTATGAAAAAAGCAATTGTTAGCGTATCGGATAAAACAAATTTAATACCTTTTGTCTCGGGACTAATTGGATGCGGATATGAGATCATCTCCACCGGAGGAACTTATAAGTATTTGGCTTCTGCCGGAATAAAGGTCACGGCTGTTGAAGAAATAACACATTTTCCGGAAATTTTGGACGGTCGGGTAAAAACACTTCATCCTAAAATTCATGGCGGAATATTATCCATAAGAGATAATCCCAATCACCAAATACAGGTCGCTTCGCAAAAGATCGACTATATTGATCTTGTTTGTGTCAATTTATATCCGTTTAAAGAAACAATTTTAAGAAGTGATGTCAGTGAAGCGGAAATAATCGAGAATATTGATATCGGCGGCCCAGCCTTACTTCGCTCAAGCGCTAAAAACTTTCGTGATGTTACAGTCATATGTGATTCCAATGACTATGATAAGGTGTTGCAGGAAATTAGACAATATGAGGACACAACTTTGGAAACGAAAAAAACCTTAGCAGCAAAGGTTTTTCGTCACACAGCTTCCTATGATGCTTTAATTGCCGATTATTTTATGAAACAAACAAATTGCGAGTTTCCTAAACAACTCACATTAACATATGAATTGGCACAAAATCTTCGATATGGAGAAAATCCTCACCAAAAAGCTGCGCTTTACAAAACCGTTCATAAATTACCATATTCCGTTATAAACGCTAGTCAGTTACATGGGAAAGAATTATCCTATAATAACATTCAAGACGCAAATGCCGCATTACAAATTTTAAGGGAATATGACAAGGTAGCCGTTATCGCCTTAAAACATATGAATCCTTGTGGAATAGGACTCGGCCGTAATCTTTTAGAAGCTTACAATAAAGCATATGAGGCTGACCCGGTTTCCATTTTTGGCGGAATCATCGCCACCAATGCGGAGGTTGACCGAAATACCGCTCTTGAAATGAGTAAAACCTTTTTGGAAATCATCATCGCCCCAAGTTTTTCATCAGAAGCATTAGAAGTTCTCCAAAACAAGAAAAATCTTCGCTTATTGGTTGTCGATATGACCGATGATATTCAGCGGATTAAGCAAAGTGTATCCATCGTGGGCGGATTATTAGTACAAGAAGATGATTCTTTCACAGAGGAAGTATATCAATGTGTAACCAACCGCAAACCTACGGATGAAGAATTAAAACAACTACTATTTGCCTATAAAGCGGTAAAACATGTAAAATCAAATGCGATCGTTTTAGCGAAGGATAATATGACAATCGGAATAGGAGCAGGGCAAATGAATCGGGTTGGAGCGGCGGAAATCGCCGTTTCTCAAGCCGGAATCAAGGCAGTTAATGCGGTTATGGCTTCCGACGCCTTTTTCCCAATGCGGGATACTGTTGATGTTGCGGGTAAGGCGGGAATAAAAGCAATCATTCAACCGGGCGGTTCGATTAAAGATCAGGAATCAATTGATGCCTGCAATGAATATGGCATTGCGATGATCTTTACCGGAGTTCGTCATTTTAAACATTAGGAGGATATGATGAAGGTTTTAATTATCGGTAGCGGCGGTAGGGAACATGCTCTTGCCTGGAAATTCAAACAGAGTAAAAAAGTAAAAGAAGTATACGTATTACCCGGAAACAGCGGAATGAAAGATGTGGCAAATTTGGTAAATATTGATTTATCTGATTTGAAGAGAATCGTCAGGTTTGCTAGGGAAGAAGATATCAATTTGACATTCGTCGGTCCGGAACAACCCTTGGTTGATGGAATTGTCGATTTATTTCAAAAGGAAGGCTTAACAATCTTTGGTCCGACAAAAAAAGCCAGCCAAATCGAAGGCTCAAAGCTTTTTGCGAAAGAGTTGATGCGTAAATATCATATACCAACCGCTGACTATGTGTCTTTTTGCGATTATGAACAAGCCAAATCCTATATAATGGAAAAAGGGACACCAATAGTGATTAAGGCGGACGGATTAGCATCCGGAAAAGGGGTTGTCGTTGCCATGGATATGACCACGGCAATATCTTCGCTAAAAGAGTTACTTAAGCAGTATAAAAAGGTCGTTATTGAAGAGTATTTATCGGGAGAAGAATTTTCCTTAATGGCTTTTATCAATGAGGAAAATGTTTATCCGATGGCCATAGCGCAGGATCATAAAAGGGCATTTGCTAATGATTTGGGACCCAATACCGGAGGAATGGGAGCTTATTCTCCTGTTAAACAAATCAGTGACGAGATAATTCAAAAGGCCATTTCCGAGATTTTAATTCCAACCGCAAAAGCAATGGTCAAAGAAAATTGTTCGTTTACCGGCATCCTTTATGCCGGGTTGATTTCAACTAATAACGGTCCAAAGGTAATCGAGTTTAACGCCCGTTTTGGCGACCCGGAAGCAGAAGTAATCCTACCGCGTCTAAAAGGTGATTTATATGAGATTATTACCGATATACTGGAAAATAAAGAAATAAAGCTTACTTGGGATGATGACTATACGTTAGGAGTTGTCCTTGCATCGGTAGGTTATCCGGGACATTATCAAACCGGTTTTGAAATAGAGGGTCTGAATGAATTATCTGATGTCTTGGTATTTCATATGGGTACGAAGGATATGGATAATAAAATTATCACAAACGGCGGAAGAGTATTAATAATCGTATCTAAGGAAAACTCCTTGGAAAAAGCACGGGAAAAGGTATATCAGGAAATAAAAAAAATCAAATGCGATCAACTTTTTTATCGGACGGATATCGGATTTAAAGCACTAGGAGGAAATCATGATTAATCGCTATAGCAGGGAAAAGATGCAAAAAATTTGGACGGATGAAAATAAATATAAGGCTTGGCTAAAGGTTGAGATATTAGCATGTGAAGCATTTTCCATTTTAGGTCGGATACCGGAAAGTGATTTGGAGGCCTTAAGGAATAACGCAAGCTTTGATATCAACCGGATTTATGAAATTGAAAAGGAAACTCATCATGATGTGGTTGCCTTTACCAGAGCCGTCAGTGAAGTATTGGGTGATGAAAAAAAGTGGGTGCACTACGGTTTGACATCAAGCGATGTTGTCGATACGGCATATGGTTACTTGATTAAACAGGCCAATGAGATTATCTTGGATGATATAAAGCAATTTATGGAGGTTCTGGCAAAAAAAGCCGTAGCTTACAGACATACTGTGCAGATGGGGAGAACGCACGGTATTCATGCGGAAATTACGACCTTGGGCTTAAAATTTGCCCTATGGCATGAAGAAATGAAACGGAATTTGGAACGTTTTAATCTAGCCCGTAGTGGTATTGAAACCGGAAAAATATCAGGAGCTGTGGGTACCTATGCCAATATTCCTATTTTTGTCCAAAATTATGTATGTGAAAAACTCGGACTTGAATCAAGTAAAATCTCCACGCAAATCCTGCAAAGAGACCGTCATGCTTTCTATCTTTCGGTACTTGCCCTAATCGCCTCAAGTCTTGAAAAAATGGCAACAGAAATAAGACATCTGCAGCGAAGTGAAGTCCATGAGGTGGAAGAGGCATTTAGCGTCGGACAGAAAGGTTCATCGGCAATGCCGCATAAAAGAAACCCGATCGGTTCCGAGAATATTTGCGGATGCGCCCGGGTGATGCGAGGATATTTAGTAACGGCATTTGAAAATATCGCATTATGGCATGAAAGGGATATCTCTCATTCATCTGCCGAACGCATAATTATTCCGGACGCCACCATGCTACTTGATTACATGTTAAACAGATTTACTAAGATAATTGATAATTTAACCGTTTTTGAAGACACAATGAAAGAAAATATATATCTTTCAAATGGTGTGATATTTTCCCAGCAGGTGTTATTAAAGCTCGTTGATAAAGGTTTATCTAGGGAGAAAGCCTATGATTTGGTCCAACCACTGGCCATGACTTCCTTTAAAACAAAGACATCATTTAAGGAGGTCTTGCTTAATGATGAAGTGATTGAGTCTTTATTAACTAAGGAAGAGATCGAAGAATGCTTTAATCTGCACTATCATTTAAAGTCAGTGGATGACACTTTCAAGAGACTGGGATTAATATAAAAAATATAAAAGGAATATCTCATATTGCTTTATCGATATTCCTTTTTTTAACTTTACCTATTTGCAAAGTCAAAGCAAGATTTTGCACATTGCATACAGACATGACCACATTCCTGCATATACATGTCATGATATTTGCTTAATTCCTTGCCACAGTGTTCGCAGATTTCCCCGCACAATTTAGCATGTGGTTTGCAAAAATCGCTCTTGGTTAGGATGAAATGGATTTGATTATCACAGATGTTAACAGTATCCATCAGTGATTTAATGAGTTTTTCATTACCAAACATTTCTTGACTGGCTAAAAATTCAAGCATCTCCTCACAATATTCGGCGCAATCATCCACTTCTTCCGTAAGTGATGGTTTTTCATGGTACGTAGGTGCAGTTGGTTCCTGATAGAATCCTTGTTGCATACCGCAAGAACATTGCGGATACATGAATCCACCGTTTTGATAATCCTGTGTCATATGCGGATTAGGATTGTTATTCCAGTTGTTATTATCCCAGTTATTATTATTCCAGTCGTGGTTATCCCAATTATTATTTACATACATTTTATTCACTCCTTAATTATTACACTTGCAACTACTAAATATTATGAATGTACTAAGTGATTTGTCATTGATTAAACTATCATTTAAAAAAATGTGCGATTGACATATAAAATTTACCAAAATTGTTATTTTTTAACAAATATCATGATAATATCGCCGGAATTTCGAACAATAATAGTAGAGGTGATATAATGAGTGAAAAGTCAATGCTTAAACAAGCTTTTATATTAACGGCGGGAAACATTATCTCCCGTTTTTTAGGACTTATCTATATCTTTCCGTTTGCCTGGTTGGTAGGGCAGGAAGGACAGGCACTATATTCCTATGCCTATGTTCCGTATGTTATTTTTATTGATTTGGCGACTTTGGGCGTGCCTTTGGGTGTGGCCAAGTTCGTTTCGATATACAATGCGCAAAATGATTATCTGACAAGTTATAGGATTTTTAAAAAATCAATCATCTTAATGCTTGTTATCGGTTTCCTGATGTTTTTAATGATGTTTTTCCTCGCAAAACCCATTGCCTATCAGGTGTTGGGTGGGGAAAACAAACTTATTAATCATGTAAATAATGTCACAACTGTCATACGGATTATTTCCACGGCATTAATAATTGTTCCTTCAATTGCTTTATTAAGAGGATTCTTTCAAGGCTTTAAGCTTGCCAAGCCCTCAGCCTCAAGTCAAATAATCGAACAGCTCTTAAGAGTGTTGTTTATTATTATTTCAACCTTCATTATCATCAAATTACTTAATTTGGATTATACGGTCGCGGTCTATTTTGCCGTTAGTAGTGCAACTATTGCGGCACTTGGAGCATACTTGTTACTTAGGGTACATCTTCATCATTTTTCTAAAAAATTAAACAATTTAATCAAACAGAGTATTGTATCACATAAAAAAAGTACCCGTCAGTTATTTAAAGAATTATTCAAATATGCCTTACCGATTGCGATATTTGGTTTGGTATCAAGTTTATATCTGTTTATTGACACATTAACCTTTAATAAAGGCTATTTATTAAGAGGTGAATTGAATTCGGAAATAATCTATGGAACCTATGCTTTTGAAATCAATAAATTAATCATGATTCCGGTAAGTTTAGGAATGGGATTGGGTGCGTCAATGTTAGTTTATATTTCGGAAGCATATACAAAAAAGTATTATAAGCTAATCAACAAACAATTGTCCAAGGCCTTACAAACCTGTACGTTTATCATCATGCCGATTATCATTATTTTGATGATCTTTAAAGATGCCACCTACAGTTTTTTTTACCAGGCTAATAATAACTATGGACCGATGATCTTATTATCCTACGCACCGGTGGCGATATTGTTATGCTTTAATCATATAACAAATTCCTGCATGCAGGGAATCAATAAACAAGGCTCTTTATTAATCTCAATGATTTTAGGCGTTAGTTTAAAATACCTATATAATGAGACACTTATATTCCATTTAGGCTTTAATGGTGCGATACTAGCAACAACAATCGGCTTACTTTCTACGATTATTTTCAATCTTCTGATTATGTGGCATGCAATCCGACTTAAACATTTATACATCGTCAGGAGACTGCTTGTAATCTTCGGATTAAATATCTTAATCGGTGGAGGATTATATTTACTTAATTTTGTTGTTTTCAATCTCGAATTAAATTATGAGAATCGATTATTTTGCTTCTTCTTTCTTGTTTTAAATACCATAACCTATTTATTTATCTATTTGGTGATAAGTTATCTTATCGGCCTTATTGACGTTATTACCGGTCGGGAATTCAATTTAAAAAAGACACTTTCGGGATTACGCGATAAATTAGTAACCAATAATTATTAAATATGCTATAATAGATAAAAAAGCATGGAGGAAAATATGCAGGACTTTAAGCATGACAGTGTCTTATTAAATGAAGCAATTGAAGGATTAAAAATAAGATCCGACGGCATTTATGTTGACTGCACACTAGGTGGTGGCGGTCACAGCAGTGAAATTCTAAAGCGTTTAGATAAAGGTTTTTTATATGCGTTTGATCAAGATAGTGAGTCTATTGAGGCAGGCAATAAGCGACTTAGTAAAATAAGCAATCGTTATGAAATCATCAAAAGCAATTTTTCTTCTTTACAAGAAGAATTACATAAAAGAAATGTCACAAGAGTTAACGGTATCTTGTTTGATTTGGGTGTTTCTTCACCGCAATTTGACCATGGGGAACGTGGCTTCAGTTATAAGCATAATGCCAAACTGGATATGCGGATGGATACGTCCATGGGACTAACTGCTTATGATATTGTCAACAATTACTCTTTTCAGGATTTGTTTCACATTATAAGCAGGTATGGTGAAGAAAAGTATGCCAAAAATATTGCGCGGGAAATTGAAAAATCGAGAATGAATAAACCGATTGAAACGACCTTCGAGCTTGTGGACATTATTAAAAGAGCAGTACCCATGAAGAGTCAAAGAGAAAAACATCCCGCCAAAAGAACCTTTCAAGCCTTACGCATTGAAACCAATCGGGAACTTGAAGTACTTGAAATTGCTTTAGAAAAAGCTATCCGGGTATTAAATGTCGGAGGACGGTTATGTGTTATTACCTTTCATTCCCTAGAAGACAAAATTACCAAGGATATCTTTAAGAAATATTCAACCCTTCCGGAAATTCCGAGGGGGTTGCCAATCTTACCGAAAGATGAAAGCACCGTATTAAATATTGTTAACCGTAAGGTAATAACTCCAACTGTTGCGGAATTAGCAAATAACAACCGTGCTCATTCCGCCAAACTGCGAATCGTGGAAAAAAATAAAGATCTTAGTGATTAAACATGAATAATAAGCTTATACCATTTAAAAAGAAAAAAAGGTTCACACAGGTACAAATAGTTCTGTTCTTAATGAAATTATGGATAGTATTATTTGTTTTAAGTGTTATTATAATAATTTATCTAAAATATAAATCAAAGATGTAAAAAAACCTTCCTTTATCACATAGAAGGTTTTTTTATTATTTTTCTGATAAACGAAAGATAAATAAAGATAACGGGTATTAACATGATGGAACTTGTGATAATTCCCTTTGCGATTGAAGTTTTTAAGGCAATTAAGCCGATAATCGGACCACCGATAATCTGACCGATTGAATCAATGATACCAAAGGTAGAAATGGTTGTTGCTCGTATTTCACTGGGAATGTACTCATTCATTAAGGCTTTATATATCGGCTGATTTATTTTTCTAACCGTATAAAAGGTCACATATAAACAAGAGGTAATGATGAATTGTTTTGTGATGGCGAAGAAAAACAAGGTTAAGACCATTAAGATATTAATTAGAAATAACAACCATAATCTTTCTAATCTTCCGTTTGTTTTTAGACCTTTCTTAATAAATTCAACGACAATGATGCTGACAAGCATCGCGCTTAAGGAAATTAGACCAATCCATAGCACGTCATTAGGCGTGGGTAACCTGATTTCATCGATAAAATGAGGAGTCCATAGACGATCTATTCCTTCGCTGTAAAGTCCGTGAAAGAAGGTGATAAAGACCATGAATAATAATATGGGTGTTTTTTTAATATTTACAATATCCATTATTAATGAGTTTTTCATGTGCCTAAACTTGTTTACCGATTGTTCCTCGGGTTTATAACGCTCATCCATGAATAATATTAAAAATATTCCCAAAACGATAAATAAGACACCACTGATAAAATAAGGCATTCTTATATTAAAATAACCAAAATAAACGCTTATAACCGTACCGATTATGGAAAACCATTGTCCGACCTGCGTACTTTTTAGAAAGACCATTTCGACATCCTCACCGTTTAATTCATCGGTTACCCAGGCTTCGTCTGCTCCACTGGTAAAGGTATCACCGATACCTAATATCACTTGAGCTATAAGAATTATTAAAAAGATGGGGAATAATCCCTCTATTAAAATACTAACACCGATAAGAATTAAACCGATGATAATTGATAGTTTGCGGCTTACTTTATCAGCAATCACACCCGTGGGTACTTCAAACAGCAAATGAACAATTTCTAAGGTCGTACCCACCAAAACAATCTGTAAGGCATTAAAATGGGCAATATCAAAACGATATATTTCTCTTACCGTTTTCATCATGATAAAAAGCATAGCCGATATACCACAGTAAATATAAAATATGATCGTTGTTTGTTTTATTTTCTTCATATCAATACTACTAGCAAAAAAACCAACTTGTAATCAAGTTGATTTTATTTTGCTTCCTTTTTTTCCCTTTTTTTCTTGTTTACAATTAAACTTGGGTCGGGTGCCAAAAGATTAAAGTGGTGCTCAAGGTTGGTAAACTCACAAGGTAGTTCGCCGCCATATTCGCCGTCCAGATTAAGTGGCATTTCCTGTTCAATTTCGATTTTAATGTTTTTGGCTTGGTAATATTTTATTTTGGCATCTTTTAAGTGCTTCCCGCTTAAAGTTTTAATTCCGGCAGCCACTAGTTTTGGAAAAGTCATTTTTTCGACGATGATTAGATCAAATAACCCATCATCATATTTGGATTTTAAAGCCAAACGTTCAAAGCCACCTACTGAATTGGAATTGCATACTAAAAAGAAGAGAATTTCCCCCTCAAAAGTATTACCATCAAATTCAATCTTAACTTTTTTGGTTTTAATAAAAGGTAGCTTTTCAAAGCCGATAATAAAATACGCCAAGCGACCTAATACCGTTTTTAATTTACTTGGAACCTCATAAGTCAATTCGGTTAATGCCCCGCCGGCTGCTACGTTTATAAAATACTTGTCATCCGCTTTTCCGATATCTATCGGACGTGTGTAGTCTCCGCATAAAACGTCGCAACATGCTTTTATATCACGGGGTATACCGAGGGCTCTAGCAAAATCATTGGTTGTTCCGGTAGGAATAATCCCCAAAGTCGGACGATATTCCTTATTTGCCAGACCATTTATAACTTCAAATATAGTACCGTCGCCACCAGCGGCAATAACTAAATCATATTTTCGTTCAACCGCTATAGCGGCAGCTCTTTTTGCACAACCCTCGCCAGTCGTAGCATGTGCACTGGCCTCGTATCCGGCTTTTTCCAAACGTTCCAAGATGTATGGTAATTGCTTCCTGATTACTTCTCTGCCAGATGTTGGATTATAAATAATACGTGCTCTTTTCATTCTGATCCCTACTTTTTTTAATTAATCATCACATTATGTTAGTTATACTTACTATTGTATATATATATTATAAACGAATCAAATACCATTTACTAGTAGATTTTACAAATATGTTCTAAATTAATCAGCATAAAAATCTGATAATCTTCGCTAAATAATAATATTTTCCTGATTTTAAGAATAATTATAGATGAGATTATTAGAAAATTGGTGATTTAAATATGAATGATTTTATTTTAATCATGCAGAAAAGATTAAAATTCTTAATGATTTTATTTACTTTTTTAGTCATCATTTTAGTCTTTCGCTTAGCGTTCGTTCAATTTTTTAACGGTGGAGATATTACGGAGAAGGCATATGCCTTATGGAGTCGTAATATTCCGGTTGAAGGGCAAAGAGGAATTATCTATGACCGAAACGGCAAACCGATAGTCAATAATAAACTATCACCAAGTGTTGCGCTTATTCCGCGACAAATTGAAAATAAGGAAGAAGTGGCTCAATTTTTAAGTGAGGTCTTAGGAGTTAGTTACGAGGAAGCATTACGTCATGTGACCAAAAAAGTATCCGTCGAATTAATCAAACCCGAGGGGAGAAAGTTATCACTTGAACAGGCAAAAAAAATAATCGATAAAAATTACAAGGGTGTCTATTTGGTTGGCGATACAACCAGAAATTATCTATACAATGAATATTTGGCTCATGTCCTAGGCTTTGTGGGAATCGATAATCAGGGTATTACGGGTATCGAATACATATATGATGAATATCTTATGGGAAGTAGCGGAAGCAGTAAATACTTCACCGATGCCAAGGGCGGGGCAATTCATCAGATGTACGGAATATATGAAGCCCCTACCAAGGGAATGGATGTGTACCTGACAATTGATATCGATTTACAGATATTACTCGAAAGAGTTTTGGAAAACACCAACACCCGTTATCAACCGGACCAAATTTTAGGGTTGATGATGAATCCGAAAACCGGTGAAATATTGGCCATGGCCAGTTATCCGTCCTATAATCCGGCTATGTATCAAAATTATGATCAAGAAATATATAACCGTAATTTACCCATCTGGATGAGTTATGAACCGGGTTCGACTTTTAAGGTTGTCACATATTCGGCAGGGCTTGAAGAAGGAGTTTTTTCAATGAATGATTCCTTTTATGATCCCGGTTATACGATTGTTGAAGGCAGAAGGATTAGGGACTGGAAAGCCGGCGGTCACGGTCGGCAAACCTTTTTGGAAGTAATCGAAAACTCCTGCAACCCCGGTTTTATGGAAATTGGCAGAAGACTGGGTAAGGAAAAGCTGTTTTATTATATCGATGCTTACGGATTCGGCAAGAAAACAGGAATTGACCTGTTGGGTGAATCCACGGGGATCGTGTTTAAATTGGATAATGTCGGTCCCGTTGAACTTGCCACATCCTCATTTGGTCAGGGAAATTCCGTTACCCCGATTCAGTTAGTCACCGCCACAAGCGCCGCGATCAATGGCGGTATCCTGTATCAGCCCTATGTTTTAAAAGAAATACGAGTCCCTTTTACCAACGACTTGGTTTATGAACGTAAACCAAAGGAAGTAAGAAGGGTAATCAGTGAGGAAACATCAGAAAAAATGCGGTTGGCATTAGAAAGTGTCGTCGCAAAGGGAACAGGAAGAAATGCCTTTATTGATGGCTATCGTGTGGGCGGAAAGACGGGTACGGCTCAGAAGGCGGTGGACGGAGTATATTTGGAAAATAATTACATCGTATCCTTTATCGGTGCCGCACCGATGAATGATCCGCAATTAGTGGTATATGTGGCCATCGATAATCCGAAGAATACCGTTCAGTATGGCGGTGTGGTGGCAGCACCGATTGTTAAGGAAGTTTTACAGGAAGCACTACCAATCTTAGGCATACCTAAGCAGCCCGGACAAATAGAAAAAGAATTACGGTGGGGAATGGATATTAAATATTATCTGGTCCCTGATTTGATTGGGAAAAAACGCCATGAATTACCGTCCAGTTATTATTACCGTTATGAATTTTATGGCGAAGGAAATATTGTGAAATATCAAAGTCCGAACCCAGGTGAAAAAGTTGCGGAAGGCGGAACAATTCTCATCTATTTAGGAAAGGAGTGAGATGATGGATTTATACGAATTATTATCCAAAAGTAAAATACGATTTATCAAAGACTTAATCATAAATCATTCCGTTAATAATCTTGTAACCAGTTCCAAAGAAGCAGGGATAAATGATCTTTTTATTGCGATTAAGGGTGAGATTAACGACGGGCATGATTTTATTGTCGATGTGATAAATAAAAATGTTCAGACGATAATTTATGAGGATCCTTATTATGATTATCTTCACTTCGATAACATTAATTTAATCAGGGTTAAGGATACAAAAAAAGCATTAGCGATTCTTGCCAGTTCTTTTTACGGTGAACCCTCAAAAAAAGTCAATTTAATCGGAGTCACCGGGACTAACGGAAAAACGACGGTGTCCACCCTGATTAGTAAAAGCTTTAACTTATTAGGCGAAAAATGCACCTTAATAGGTACAACGGGAATAAATATGAACGGGGAATTCTATCCTACGGAAAATACGACACCACAGTCATTGATTTTACAAAAAATGATATATACCTCCCTAAATAAAGAAATAAAAAATGTTGTTATGGAAGTATCCAGTCATTCCATAAAACAGGAAAGAATATCACAGTTGGATTTTAATACGATCATATACACTAATTTTTCCCATGATCACTTAGATTATCATAAAACAGTCGATGACTATTTTTATACAAAAGGACTGCTTTTTAGCAGTTTAGGTAATTTTTTTAATGAAAAAAAAGTATTATTTAATGGAGATGATAAATATTATAAACGATTCATGCGCCTGACTAATGTGGAATCCTATACTTATGGAATTGGGAAGGATAATGATTTTCAGGCCCGTGATATTGTCTGTGATGTGGATAAAATCATTTTTCAATTATTTTGTTTTGATGAATTTATCGGTTATGTGGATACTAATAATATCTTTGGCTTTTATAATGTCTATAATTTATTGGCGATCTTAGCTTATTTTTATCTGGAAGGCTACGATATGAAAAAGGTCCTTTCCGTAATGCCTCAATTAAGCGGAGCGGCGGGAAGAATGGAGAAGGTCAAAAACGACTTTTCCTTAAATGTTTTTGTCGATTATGCCCATACTCCCGAAAGTGTTTATCGTGTGCTTAAGGAAGTTAAGCTTATTTCAAAGCGAAAAATTATCTGCGTGATAGGCTGCGGTGGTGATCGCGATAGTTTAAAAAGACCGCAAATTGGAAGAATAACTACCAGTTTGGCAGATGTGGCTATTTTTACTTCGGATAATCCACGAAATGAAGCCCCGGAAAACATCATCGAGAATATGATTGAAGGTGCCAGTAAAGATAATTATTTGGTAATTATCGACAGAAGCGAGGCTATTAAGCAGGCAATAGAAATTATGGATAAAAATGACTGTGTGATCATTTTAGGTAAGGGTCATGAAAATTATCAAATCATTAAGGATCAAAAAAGATATTTTAGTGATACCGAAGAGGCATTAAGACAAATAAATAATCGATTTAAGGCAATAAAGGAGTTTTAAAATGGTTCTTAAAATCATTTATTTCGGAATGTTTGTTTCGTTAGTGTTAACCATCATCGTTATTCCCATTATTATTCCATTTATGCGACGTTTAAAATACGGACAGTCGATTCGGATTGAGGGACCGGCAGCCCATCAAAGTAAGGCCGGTACTCCGACCATGGGGGGCATCGTTTTTAGCGTTATTAGCTTTATCACAATTTTCTTATTTTATCGTTTTTACAACCGTGATCTAATTGATTTTAATCTTAAGATTTGGACACTTATCTTTGTGACCCTATTTGGTTATGCCTTAATCGGTTTTATTGATGACTATTTAATCATTGTGAAAAAGAATAATAATGGTTTAGCCCCTAAAGTTAAATTTCTAATGCAAATTATCATCGCGGGTATCTTTTTTTATCTTTACCTTGCCCAGGGTTACTCTACAAAGATCTGGTTAACGGACGATTTTTCCATTGAATTAAAATGGTTTTATGGCATTTTAACTTTCTTTATTCTCGTCGGTGGCACAAACGCGGTCAACTTAACGGATGGTTTGGATGGATTAGCCGCGGGACTCACCAGTTTTACCATCTCGACGTTTACCTTTATCGCCTATTTAAATGAACAATATGATGTAATGTTAT
Organism: Haloplasmataceae bacterium; assembly: GCA_041687555.1. Classification (GTDB taxonomy): domain Bacteria; phylum Bacillota_I; class Bacilli_A; order Haloplasmatales; family Haloplasmataceae; genus JAWLBU01. Next base: position 51,442 of record JAWLBU010000002.1, read on the forward strand.
TCGGTGCGGCAATTTTAGGAACGATATTAGGTTTTCTGATTTTTAATTCACATCCGGCGAAAATATTCATGGGTGATACCGGTTCACTAACCTTAGGTGCCGCTATCAGTCTGATGGCGATATTAACCAAGAAAGAATTATTGTTGATTTTGGTTGGCGGGGTTTTTGTCATTGAAACACTATCAGATATCATTCAGGTGTTATATTTCAAAAAGACCAAGGGAAAACGTTTATTTAAAATGGCACCTCTGCATCACCACTTTGAATTATCCGGCTTAAGGGAATCAAGCGTTGTCTTATTATTTTACATATTTGGCTTAATATTTAGTCTCATTGGTATTGCGATTGTATTAGCATAATACAATGAAGGGGGGATATTATGGTCGAGTTTAATAATAAAAATGTCTTAGTATTGGGATTACAAAAAAGTGGTAAAGCGGCAATCAGATTGTTAAAAACAATAAATACGACAATATATATCACTGATGAAAAAATTATGGAAGAAATTGACGGTACAACTTATATTCCTTATCAGGATTTGCTTGATTTTATTGATAATATCGATATCATCGTAAAAAGTCCGGGAATTCCATATGATATTCCAATCTTAGTTAAGGCAAGGGAAAAGCAGGTTTTAATTATTGGGGAAATAGAATTAGCTTACCATTTTATTGATAAAAATAAGGTAATTGTGGCTGTTACGGGAACAAACGGAAAAACGACCACGACCTCATTAATCACGGAAATCTTAAAGGCGAGTAATATCGAGGCGGTAAGTGTCGGTAATATCGGTTATGCTTTATCGGACGCAGTGCTTGATGAAGCTAATTGCGATGTATATGTGATTGAACTATCTTCATTTCAGTTACTTGATACTCACTTCTTTAAGCCACATATTGGCATTATTTTAAATCTTACCGAAGCTCATTTAGATTATCATCATACATTTAATAATTATGTTAATGCCAAAATGAACTTACTTAAACAATTGACTTCAGACAGTATTGTTATTTATAATGCCGACAATAAATTAATCCGGAAAAAAATGAAGGGAATTAGGTGTCATAAATATGCTTTTTCCTTATATGACAATATTTATGACACCTATGTTGAAAATAAGGCGATAAAATATAATGGCACAACCATCATCAGACAGGAAGAAATCAAATTACCGGGGGAGCATAATTTGTATAATGTTTTGGCTGCCATAACATGTGCCAAAGTATTTTATATCGAAAATAAAATTATTAAAAATACGGTAGCTAATTTTGAAAGCTTACCGCATCGCATTCAATTTGTGAGAAAGGTTAATGGTGTTACTTATTATAATGATTCCAAATCCACTAACCCGGAATCGACGATATGTGCTTTAAATGCGTTTACCGAGCCGGTAATTTTATTATTGGGCGGTTATGAACGTAATCAGGATTTTACCGAGATTATCAAGCATCAAAACAGTAAAATCATAATCACTTTTGGCCAGACAAAAGAAAGAATACAGGTTTTGGCCAGGTCACTCAATAAAACCTGCTTTGTCTGTGATGATTTAGAAGGCGCGCTTAATTATGTGCAAAATATTACCCAATACGGTGATATTGTTTTATTATCACCGGCAAGTGCCAGTTGGGATCAGTTTTGCGATTATGAAAAACGGGGACAGATGTTTATTGATTATGTGAACAGGTTACATTAGTAAAAATTGGTAGAAAAAAAATGAATAATTTGTTTTGTTTTAAACAAACTATTAATGGTAATTAAGTAGCAGTTTATTAGTAAATAGATGCGAAGTAAACGTTCGTAGAATGATTAGAGTAGCAGTTTACTAATAAATATCATAATGCGAAATAATTACCAAGGATATTAGTTAGCATATAACTAATATCTTAGGGATCTTGGTTAGCGTATAGCTAAGATCCAAGGATCTTAGTTAGCGTATAACTAAGGTCCGGAGGCCTTAGTTAGCATATAACTAAGGTCCTTTTTTATATTTAGTTAAAGAATAATAATAATTAAAACAAATTCTCAATATATTTATATTGAGGTGTTTTTATATGAAACAAGAAAATCATGTTAATATGCCGTTACTCATTACGACAATACTTTTGACCATGACAGGTGTGATCATGGTTTACAGTGCCAGTCAAATCTGGGCCTTGTATAAACATGGTGATGAGTATTATTATCTATGGCGTCAGTTGATCTTTGCGGTTATGGGAATTTTAGGCATGTTTGTAGTGTCTAAAATTGATTATTTAATATATAAAACACATGCCACAAAAATTTTTTTATTTGTCTTATTTTTATTAATTATCGTTTTATTACCGGGAATCGGGATTGTAAGAGGCGGAGCCAGAAGTTGGATAGGAATAGGTTCATTTTCGATTCAACCGTCGGAGTTCATGAAAATAGCTTGTATTATTTTTGTCAGTAAATATTTATCGGATTATTATAAAGACATGAAAAAACCGTTATCGGTTTTATTATTACTCGGGGTTATTCTTTTGGTTTTTGGTTTGATAATGCTTCAGCCGGATTTTGGTACGGGAATGATTATCGTGGCTACGATTGTGGTGATGCTATTTGTCGCCGGTGTAGATTTATCCTACTTTATTTATCTGATTATTGCCGGTCTTGCCGGAATTACGGCACTTATCATTTCCGCTCCGTATCGACTTCAAAGAATCTTTGCCTATTTAGATCCCTGGAGTGATCCGTTAGGTGCCGGTTTTCAGATTATTCAGTCGCTATATGCGATTGCCCCGGGGGGAATTTTTGGCGTTGGTTTCGGTAACAGTATTCAAAAATATTTTTATTTGCCGGAACCGCAAACGGATTTTATATATGCTATTATTATTGAGGAAATGGGATTTATCGGCGGAGTTGTCATTTTATTTTTATACACTGTCTTTTTACTGACTAGCTTGAAATTAAGCCTAAATGCCAAGGATTTATTTGGTAAATTTCTAGCTTTGGGAATTACATTGACCATTTTCATCCAGTTTTTTATCAATATCGGTGTCGTTATCGGCTTATTACCGGTAACCGGTGTGACCCTACCTTTTTTAAGCTATGGCGGTTCTAGTTTAACCGTGACTTTATTGAGTGTGGGCATTATTTTAAATATTAGTAAACATCAAGCGGAAATCTAAGTATTTATTCAGCAATTCAGACCATTATATGAAGAGGTGATAAAAATGAGAATAATCTTTAGCGGTGGTGGAACGGGTGGACATATCTATCCCGCTCTAGCTTTAATCAAATCATTGAGACAGAAAGATTCCAAAGTCGAGATATTATATATCGGTAAATTAAACAGCCAGGAAGAACAGTTATGTAAGAAAGAGAATATTCCGTTTAAGGGGATAAAAGTCAGATATTTTTATCGTAAATTTGTCGTTAAGAATTTTATGACAGTTTATGAGTTTATTAAGGCTTATCGTCATGTTAAAAAGATCATTAAGCAATTTAAACCGGATGTTATCATCGGTACGGGTGGTTATGTTTGTGCTCCCGTCGTTTATGCCGGAGCGAAAAAGCACATTAAAACAATCATTCATGAGCAAAATAGTATTCCCGGTCTGACCAATAAATTTTTATCGCGCTATGTAAATGTGGTGGCGATTAGTTTTTTGTCAAGTAAGGATTATTTTCCCGAAGGAAAAACCGTATTAACGGGTAATCCACGATCTCAGGAAGTACTGACTGTTAAAAAAGTGACAAAAGCCGATTTAGGGTTAAAGGAAGATAAAAAATTAATATTGATATTTATGGGATCACTTGGCGCAGAATATGTAAACGAGACAATTGTCAAAACAATACCGAATCTTGCAAAAAGAGAAGATATCGAGGTTATTTTTGTCACAGGTAAGTCACATTACGATAATATAATTAGTGTGGTAAAGCCTAATAATTATCATAATATTTTCATTAAACCATATGTTGATAATATGCCGGAACTTTATCAGCATGTGGACTTACTTGTTTGTCGTGCGGGGGCGACAACACTCTCTGAAATTTGCGCTGTGGGAATTCCGGTTATCTTAATACCTTCACCTTATGTGACGAATAATCATCAGGAAAAAAATGCGGCTGATTTAGTAAAAGGGGGAGGAGCATTGATGATTTTGGAAAAAGACTTAAATGAAAACATTTTGTTGGATATGATTAACAGTTTAATAAATGATCCATATAAGTTACGTTTATTGCGGAACAATATTAAGAAAATGGGAATTCCAAATAGCTGTGATCTGTTTATCGAGTTAATTAAGTCCTTAAAATAAATAAGGGTGATATAATGATAGAAGTTAGAGAATATCTAAAGGAAAAGAATTATCAATATGTAAAATTAGATGAACCACTCGCAAAGCATACGACATTTAGAGTTGGTGGAATAGCTGATATTGTCGTTACGCCGGAAACTAAAAAAAAACTAATTGATTTAATCACATTTTTAGATCATAAAAAAATCACATTTAAAGTTTTAGGAAACGGTTCAAATATTTTACCTTCCGATGATCATTATCATGGGGTTATCATTAAAACCAACAAAGCTTTAGGATATATGAGTATTAAGGATGGAATTGTTACCGTTGGTGCGGGATATCCGTTAGTCAAATTAGCCTATGATATGATAGAACATGAACTTACGGGTCTGGAATTTATCGGAGGTATACCCGGGACAATCGGCGGAGCCATCTACATGAATGCCGGGGCGTACAATAAAGAAATGAAGGATGTTCTCGTAGATGTTTTGTTAATTAATAATAAGGGACAATTGGTAACCTATAAAAATGAAGACCTTAAGTTTCAGTATCGTAAATCCATTCTTCAAACAGAAAAACCATTGTTAATAATCGAAGCCACATTAAAGCTGGAAAAGGGAAATAAAGAGGAGATCAGAGCGTTACTAGAAAAGAGAAGAAAAAGAAGACTAGAGACGCAGCCTTTAGAATATCCAAGCGGGGGATCAACTTTTAGAAATCCGCAGGGTACCCATGCCTACTTATTGATTGATCAAGCGGGATTAAGAGGATATTCAATCGGCGGTGCGAAGGTAAGTGAGAAGCACTGCAACTTTATCATAAATAGTAATAACGCTAAAAGTAAGGATGTCAAAGATTTGGTTGATTATGTGATCGAAAATGTTTATAAGACCACCGGAGTAAAATTAAATCCGGAGATTGAATTTTTTAATTGGTAGCGCGAAAATTCTCATATAAAATATGAGAATTTTTTATTTTTATCTATGGAATATATGATATAATAGATTTATAATTTACAATAATATCCGAAAATAACTTTTTTTAAAGACGAAAATAGTGTAAAATTAATTTATATGTGCTAAGGTGAAAGATGGTGGGAAGATGAAACGAAATATTTATGCATCTATTGAGTTTGGAACTCATTCGATTAAATTATTAGTTTCAGAATTTTATGAAGAAAAACAGAATATTTTATTTATCGACGAAGAATTTTCTGCGGGCATTCAAATAGGACATATAATTGACAAATCAACTTTTCAGAATAATTTAAAAAAATTAATAAATAAATGCGAAAGCTTTTTACAGGCAAAGATTAAATCCGTGGTGTTAATGTTACCTAGTGTGGATTTATTGGCTAAAGAGGTAAGCTATGATATTACGATTCCCGATAATAAAGTAAGAGGTAAACATATTAAGAATTTATTTAATAAAGTATATACCGAAGAAATGAAATTTGCGGGAACCACCGGCGAAATAGCATCGATTTATCCGAATAGTTTTACTTCATTGAAAATGAAGAAGACTGTCGATAATCCCGTGGGTGAAATAACCAGAGAAATTTACGCAAGTTTACAGGTGGTATTTGAAAATAAACAGATGATTATTGATTATATTTCCGTGATTGAGGAATTGGGTATTGAAGTAATTGAAATTATGCCTAATGTTATGGGATATAAAAAATCTTTACTTACAAAAGAGGATTTGCAGCAGCATACATGTGTCGTTGATATAGGAGCGATGACCACGACAATTACGATCTTTTATAATCAACTGCTTGAAAGCAGTGAAACTTTCAAAATCGGTTCGGATATCGTCACAAAAGCGATACAGGAACAGTTGGGATTGTCATATGAAGATGCTGAGGATTTTAAAATTACCCACGGTAATTGTGTTGTAAAAGAGGCAACGGATGAGATCGTCTTTGAACAGCGTTTTTCCGACGGTGCGACAACATATATTACTAATGAATTTGTTTCAAGAATTGTCGAGGAAAAATATTTGGACATTATTCGAGTTATTAAGCGTTATTTGTTGGAGATAGGTTATAAGAATAAGATTCAACGGTATTTTCTCATTGGTGGCGGAGTGGCGATTGAAAACTTTGAAAAACTGTTTAGAAATAACTTTGGTGACAAAGCGGAAATTAGATCTCCATATTTAATAGGCGCAAGACATCCGAAATATTCATCGATTGTCAGCGGACAATATAATATCCTATATTTGGAACAGTTATTTGAAGAACAATATGAAATGGTTATTTTTAACAAAAATAAGTTATCTAACATTTAAAATATGATGAAAAAAATTTAGTTTTGCTATATAATTATTATTAGTACTGTTGAAGGAGGAAGGTACGATGTTTGGTTTTGATAATGAATTTGATCAAATGCCTAAAATAAAAGTCATCGGTGTAGGTGGTGGGGGATCTAACGCTGTTGATCGAATGATAGAAAATGAAGTTCAGGGAGTTGAATTTATCGTATGTAACACAGATGCTCAAGTATTGCGTCTATCTAAAGCAGAAACAAGAATTCAATTAGGAAAAGAATTAACAAGAGGTCTTGGAGCCGGAGCTGATCCAGAAATAGGCAGAAAAGCCGCAGAAGAGACATATCAGGAATTGGTCGATATGATTGACGGAGCTGATATGGTATTTATTACGGCCGGTTTAGGTGGGGGTACTGGAACTGGTGCTGCTCCTATCATTGCCAAAATCGCGAAAGAATCCGGAGCTCTTACTGTCGGTATCGTAACTAAACCATTCACCTTTGAAGGGAAAAAACGTACCTCGCATGCAAATGTAGGGCTTGAAGAATTAAGACAAAATGTTGATACGATGATTGTAATACCTAACGACCGTTTACTGCAAATAGTAGAACGAAATACCCCAATGTTAGAAGCATTCAGAGAAGCTGACAATGTATTACGACAAGGTGTTCAGGGAATCGCGGAAATCGTGGCCATTCCGGGACTCATCAATTTAGACTTTGCCGATATAAAAACCGTTATGGCAAATAAGGGAACCGCACTAATGGGAATCGGTATCGCAAGCGGTGAAAATCGTGCTGTCGAAGCAGCAATGAGAGCTATTAACAGTCCGTTACTTGAAACAGATATTGATGGTGCTACTGATGCCATTATTAATATTACCGGCGGAACATCATTAACCTTATATGAAATAAACGATGCCGTTAATGCGATTCAAAATGCGGCTAATTCCGACATAAACGTCATTCACGGTGCGGCAATCAATACGGATTTAGAGGATGAAATTATTGTAACGGTAATCGCTACCGGTTTTGATCACAATAATATAAAAAATACGGATTTAAAATCCTTAAAAGCCAATACGATATTAAAGGATACAAAACCAATTGAAATAAACGTTGAAAATGAAGAACCGGTTGTTCCGGAAAAAAAGAATGATGAAGATGATATCGAAGTACCGGCATTCTTTAGACGTCGTTTTAAATAAGAAATTAAACATTTTCCAAACGGAAAGTGTTTTTTTGTCGATAAAAATATAAATAGATCAAAATTTGTGTCCTATGGAGACAGAAATATATACTTTTTATAAGATAAGTAAAATATATTTACATTATTATCTAGCGATGATATATTAATCATAATCATAAATTATTGTTCATAAACGAATTATCCGAATAGGTGTGATGTAAATGATAAGATATACTAAAAGGACTCTAATTGTACTTCTCCTTATTCAAATAATTTTTACTTATTACTTAACATATGTCTACGGTAATAATTTTTTTGTAAAATCCGTTATTATCGCATTAATTATCCAAATTATCATCTTTACAATTATGCAAATATTACTAATGCTTTTCGCTTTGAAAAACAATGAAGAAAAAAGTAATATTGATACAAATATATCTGACACAGAGTTAAGAAAAGATGAAATGTATAAGGCAAATTTAAGGTTATCAAGGAAGAAAAGGATAATCATCGCCGTTTTTATCTTTACCTCTCTTTTACCAATTAGTGTAACTTACTATGAAGAACACAGTATTAAGAAAATTAGTAATGTGGATGATTTCAAAAAAATATATGATAATATCGATGGCGAATATTATTTAACTAATGATATCGATTTTACGGATATTAATCCTATATATGATTTTAATGAATGCAACGAGAAGTCAAGATTTGAAGGAGTATTGAATGGGAAAGGCTATAAGATTAAAAATCTTAGCCAACCACTATTTTACTGTATTGGAAAAAAGGGTGTTATTATAGATATTGATATGGAAAATGTAAATATAGAAGCTGATAAGGATTATGTGGGTGCTTTAGCTAAAATAAATTATGGTCTTATTCATAATATTGATGTGTCCGGTGATATTTCAGGTAATGATTACCTCGGAGGTATTGTTGGCGCTAACCTCGGAGAAATTGATTTATCATCGTTTTCGGGGAAAATTACCGGTAAAAATAATACAGGGGGTATTAGTGGAACAAATAATGGTGGCATAATAACTAGAACTTATTTTAATGGTGAAATTACTGGTGAAAATTATGTCGGAGGAATTACAGGTAGTTCGCTTTCATATTTAGATTCAATCGTTAACTGTTATAGTAATGCGAATATAACCGGTAATAATTATGTTGGCGGAATAGCCGGAACTGATAATGGTGGAATAAATCAATGTTATGTCATAGGTGATATTCATGCAGAGGAATTTGTTGGGATTTTAGCCAGTAAAACTACTTCATATTTAAGTTTTTTTATAGGTAATATTTACGGAGACAATTATAAACAGAAAGGAAAAATGTATTTTTATGAAGGTAGTACTATTGAAAATTATGTAATAAAAAATGATTACATTATTAATAATGAACAATTACTGAATAAAGATTGGTACACTACTACTTTATACTTTGACGAAAGTAAATGGGATTTTAGTGTTCTAGAAAATGGTTATTTACCAATTATAAAAGATAAAGAGTCACAAATTTTGTATAAAATAACAGATTAGTTTATTTGGCGTTATCAAAGGATTTTCATATCAAGTATTTTTTGGTTATCAGATTATCTGATAACCTTTTATATTAGACATTTAAATAAGAAATTACTTAAAAAAATTGAGATTATAAGTTATAATAATAAAAAAGGAAAGGGAGAAAGATTATGGATGAAGATAAAAATGCTTTATTAGAAAAGTATATTAGTGAACAGGAAAAAATTTTACAGAAGAAAAAAGAAGAAGAGTTGATTAGCAGAGGATTATATAGGTTGGAAACCAGTGATGAATACCAACCCTATTTTACTTATGATCCAGATAAAAAAATTTATTACAAAAAAGTTCCATTAGAATTAACGGATGAAGAATATGAACAAATAAAGAAATATCCGGTTAAAAGAAAAAGTGACTTAGGACTAGCATCTGTACTTATACTTATTGGTGTAATTATAATAGTTTTAGGTGTTGTTTTTGGTATTGCCGGCTCAAATGGAGATGGAGGCACAGCGATGTTGGTAATAATCGGGACATTTGCATCAGGTATTGTATATATCGCTTTAGGTGTCATAATTAATTTATTATCTGAAATTAAAAATGATATAAATAGATAACTCTTATGCCATATATAATTGCATAATTATATATGGTTTCTTTTTAGGATATTCGTGATATAATAATATAAACATCAGCGGAGGTTGTTATGGATTTTATACTTGATAAAATAATTGAATATGACACAATTATTATTCATCGCCATATAAGACCTGATGGGGATTGTGTGGGGAGTCAGATAGGCTTAAAGGATATAATCAATAATTCATTTCCTAACAAAAAGGTCTATTGTGTGGGTGAAGAAACATTGGATTTGCGATTTTTGGGTAAAATGGATCACCTATGTGATGAAACTTATCAAAATGCCTTGGTCTTTATATTAGATGTTGCCAATAGAGAAAGAATATCCGATGATAGATATAATAAAGGAAAGGAAATAATCAAGATAGATCATCATCCTAAGGTACAGGATATTAGTCCTATGGAGTGGATAGATACCAGTTATTCATCATGTTGTGAAATGATTTTTGATTTTTACTTAAAGCATAAAACTATTCTTAAAATGTCTCCTGAGGGTGCTAAAGCATTATTTTATGGACTTATTACCGATACCAACCGTTTTTTAAATCTTGCGGTAAGTAGCCGTACCTTTTATTTAGCTTCAAAGCTACTTGAATATAATATTGATAAGGATGAAATATACAACCATATTTATGGTGATGATCTTAATGTTACAAGACTTCGTGGTTATGTCGCCCTAAACTTTATTTGTACCCCTAATGGCCTGGGATATATAAAAATTGATAAGGGTATGTGTGAGAAATATATGGTGGATTCAAGCATATCCAATATCTTGGTTAACACCTTTGATCAAACCAAATTAGTAAAAATCTGGTTTGTGGCCATCTATGATAAAAAAACTAATCGGATACGGATTAGTTTACGTTCAAAGAAATTAGCAATTAATCATATAGCTGAAAAGTACGGGGGTGGTGGTCATAAGCATGCCAGCGGGATAATCGTTTCCGATTTTAATACGGTGGATAAACTAATAGAAGACCTAGAAACATATTTACAGAAAAACACGGAAGAGGGATATGATGAATGAAAAGTTTGAATACCATGTAAACGAACTGAAAAAATTATCTAAGAAGTTATTTACATATGGATTATATGTCGCAATTTTCTTTTTAGGGTTATTTATTATTTTTTTTCTAATCGGTTTTTATGAAACCAGTAGAGGAACACTATTTTTTATGGCGATTCTTTCATTATTGTTTTTTACCGAATTTATTTACGGACTAAGACTATTCTTGAAGTTTCAATGGATTCTAAATAATTATCAAACAGAAAAAGAGAAATGTCTGGAACTTTTAACAATGCATAATGTTAATATGAAAAATGTCTATGGGGACCTTGAAAAAGATGATTTACCCTTTTCTGTAAGATATAACATTCATTCTAAGTTAGCCTATGATATATTAAAAGAATTATAAAAAATCTCTAAATGAGATTTTTTTAAATTTTTATGACACTTAATATATCGATAATCTCCTTATAGTCCTGAGGATTTATCAATGATGGTTTTAATTCTTTTGGCATTAACATTAAGTAAAACAGTTTTTGTGTCATATAATCTGTTTTTGCAAAGTAAAGAATTTCTCTGTTATTTTGATCTTTTGTGTAAAATTCGATTAATAAGCCATTCTCATTGTTTACTAATTGAAGATATATATCGTCCTTGATATGAATTTCTTTTCCGTAGAGTTTTACCTTATTTATTTCATCAACTATATATTCATCGCTTGCTGTATAGTGTTGCAATGTCTTAAAAAAAGTATAAATTCGCTTATTTAATGAAAATTGTTCTAGGATTTTATCATATTCATAAATATTGACATATTCTTTACTGTCTTTATCTATTTGTATCGAAAATATCTCATTTAAAACTATTTTATCCATATATAAATCTCTTGATTTCATTATTATCACCATTATTATTGTTTTCAAGCAATGTATTTTCATACCTCATGATTTCTATCATATCAAGGAATTTAAAGACATTAGTTATGTAGTAATTAGGATTATTATTTAATTTTTGGGGAATTAATATCATATAAAACAACTTCTGACAGGTATAAATTAGCTTTGTTAAGTAAATTAATTTTATTTCTGTATCATTTATTTTCTGATAAAAATCGAGTGTCAAGCATGCTCTGTCTGCATTAATTTTCATGTAGATATCATCATATAAATAAATCTCTTTACCATATATTTTACTGTTATTATCTTCCACTACTATGTAATTTTCATCCTGGATATAATCCTGCAATACTTTAAATAATGTGTATATCTTACGATTTAATTTAAATTGTTCGATAAGCTTATTATTTTTATATATATTAACAATATCTTCATTACTTTCATCTATTTGCATGGAATATGTCTCATTTATGTTAATTAGTTTATCATAAATCTTACGTTTTTTCATTTTCTCACCATAATCTAGTGTAACCATAAATACCAAAACTACATACTATATTATGTAACTAATACCTTGTGTTTCAAAAAAATAAGTAAATCTAACTTTACTTATTTTTTTTGCCTAAATAATACAAATATGGATAAAATAATGTTATAATAGGACTATGAATAATAGATAAATATTGGAGGATATTGTGGTAAGAGATTTTGATTATAAGATATTAGATTATATACAAGAATTATTAGCATCACCTTTTATGGATAAAGTAATGATCTTTTTTACAAAACTCGGGGATAATGGTATAATCTGGATTATCTTATGTGCTTTACTACTTATAAGCCCTAAGACAAGATACATTGGCTTTGTGGTATTGTGCTCTTTATTATTTAGTTTAATTATCAATGATCAGATTCTAAAAAATATCATACAACGAAATCGACCTTTTGAAGGACTGGATGACTTGGAATTATTAATTGAAGCGCCATCATCACATTCCTTTCCGTCGGGTCATACATCATCATCATTTGCGGCGGCTTTTGTGTTTGGTCATTATTTAAAAAAACCTTATGCGATATTAACCTATATTTTAGCTTCATTAATTGCTTTTTCACGGCTATATCTTTATGTTCATTTTCCAACTGATGTCTTAGCGGGGATAATTAGCGGCTATATCTGCAGTTTTTTAGCGATTTTATTATTTAACCGCTATAAAGAATATCAGGAACATAAATTAATGAATAAAAATGAGCCTTAATCTTATTCGGATTAAGGCTTTTTTCTCTAGATAAATAATGTTACCCCCGCATTATCGCTTTCAGCCAGGTAGGTTGCAACTCCAGCATAATCAATACCATCAATCAATTCCTCTTTTTTAATACCCATAACATCCATACTCATTGTACAGGCAATCAGTTTAACACCAGAATCTAAAGCATTTTGAATAAGTGTTTCTAATTTGTCCACATGCTTCTTTTTCATGATCTTTTTCATCATTTTTGCGCCCATTCCGAGGAAATTCATCTTGGATATTCCCATTTTATTGGGGCCTTTTGGCATCATTTTCGCAAACATTTTTTCTGTAAAGGTCTTTTTAACACGAACCTTTTGTTCTCTTCTTAACAAGTTTAAGCCCCAAAATGTGCAGAATACGGTTACCTTTTTACCCATGGCAATTGCTCCTTGTGCAATAATCATACTAGCCATAGCTTTATCCATATCACCGCTAAACAGGACTATCGTCGTATTTTCGTTTGTTGTGTTATCTGTTTTTCTATTAATGCCTTTTCGAATATAGGCATGATATATATTATTGTCTTTTTCTAATTTCAACAAAGTATTTCCCGTTTTTTCACACCATTTTTCAATATCCCTGGCATAACCGGAATCAGTTGACTGTACATGAATGATTTCATTAGTTTGTGCTTTATCTATAGCCTTATAGGTCTGTAAGATTGGACCGGGACATTGAAGGCCGCATGCATCAACTTTAATCGTCGAGTTAACTTTGTCATCCGTTATCTTTTGCGTATCAATATCCTTATTTACTTTGGGACTTACAAGATTTAATTCATCAATACCTCGTGTTGCGGTGAAATATGTTTTATATCCTCCCGATAAATTATAGACATGCTTGAAACCATTTTCCTGAAGAATTCTTAATGCAAGATAGGCACGTAATCCGACCTGACAGTTAACATATATCGGCGTGTTTTTTTCGACCTTGATGTTATTTATTTCTTTTCTCAGATTATCAAGGGGAATATTTACTGCTCCCTTAATATGTCCAAGTCTGTATTCCATGGGGGTGCGAACATCAATTAAAAAACCGCCGTTATTAACGAGATCATCAATCTCGTGCCAATGAATTACATCATATACTCCGTCTAAGACATTGGTCGCAACATAACCTGCGATGTTTACCGGATCTTTTGCAGAAGAAAATGGAGGAGCGTAGCACAACTCCAAATCCGGTAAATTCCTGACCGTAAGATTTCCTTTTATTGCTGTGGCGATGACATCAATCCGTTTTTCCGTGCCTTCACCACCTATTGCTTGAGCTCCTAATATTTTACCTGTATTATCATCAAAAATTAACTTAATTGAAATGTTCTGAGCATTAGGATAATATCCGGCGTGATTGCCCCGATGAATATGAATCGCTTTATAGGATTTTCCTTTATGCATTAACAGTTTTTCATTATTTCCCGTAGTTGCTACAGTTAAATCAAAGATTTTCGCTACTGATGAACCCAGTGAGCCATGATAGCTAACATCCAAACCATTAATATGGTCGGCTACTAATCTTCCCTGCCTGTTGGCAGGCCATGCGAGTGCTATCGATGTTTTACTGTCATCGATATAATCATAAACTTCAATTGCATCACCGAGTGCGTAGATATCAGGAATAACTTGATTATTCTCATCAAGAGTCTGTAAAGTCTTTGTCGTGATTATATGACCTTTAGGTCCGAGTTTTAGACCGGCTTTTTTGGCCAGAGTATTTTCCGGTCTTACTCCAATTGCTAATATGATCATATCGGTTAATAAAGTTTTTCCACTCTTTAAAATCACTTTTTTACCTTTATCCAAAAATTCTTCCGCGGCGTCATTTAAAATTAAGTTCACACCATTATTAACTAATTCCTCATGAACAATCTGTGCCATTTCGTAATCAAGCGGAGCCATTACCTGATTGGCCAAATCGATTATAGTAACGCTTATACCGCGTTTAACTAAATTCTCAGCCATTTCTAATCCGATAAAACCACCGCCAATGACAAGTGCGGTTTTAGGTCTGTTATTATCAACAAAGTTTTTTATTTTGTCTGTATCAGGAATATTTCGCAATGTAAAAATATTTTCTGCATCATCTAAACCTTTAATGGGAAATTTAATCGCACTAGCTCCAGGGGACAGTATTAATTTATCGTAGGTTTCATCATAGGTTTTATTTGTCTTGCGGTTTAGGACCTTTATTGTTTTTTTGATCCTATCTATATCAATTACTTCCGAAAAATTACGGATATCTAAATTAAACCGTCTAGACATATCCTCAATTGTCTGTACGATTAGTTTATCTCTTTCGCTTATGACTTCGCCTATATAATATGGTAAACCGCAATTCGCAAAAGAAATATATTCATCTTTTTCAAACAGAATGATTTTATCATCTTCCGATAATCGTCTAAGTCTAGCTGCCACAGTGGCGCCACCGGCAACTCCTCCGACTATGATAATTTTTTTCATGTTATCCTCCTTAAAAATGTGAATATTGATACCCCTAAGGGTATTATATCATTAAATAAAAAAAGTGTGTATAAAAAAAGCCCTAAAAATAGAGCTTTCCATTATTTTTCGAATTTTTTGGCATATAATGATAGACAGGATTTAATAATATCTTTAGCATCCTTTGAACCTAAAACTTCTTTAACGATTGTTTTCTTTCCTTCAAGATTTTTATATACTTCAAAAAAGTGAGAGATTTCATCAAAGGTATGCTTAGGTAAATTGGTTATATCTTTGTAAGTATTTAATGAAGGATCTTTTGTCGCAATCGCGATGATTTTTTCATCAACTTCATCGGAATCAATCATTTTTATAACACCAATAGGATAACATTCGACCAGAGTTAACGGATCGATTACTTCCTGACATAATACCAATACATCAAGGGGATCATTGTCATCCGCGTAGGTTCTAGGTATAAAACCATAGTTTGCCGGATAATGGGTTGAGGTATATAATACACGATCAAGGATTAACATACCCGTTTCTTTATCCAATTCATACTTTTTTTTACTGCCTTTGGATATTTCTATACAGGCAATAAATTTCTCCGGAGTAATTCTTTCCTTTTTAATATCATGCCAAATATTCATATACACACATCCTTTATTTTTAATAACGTAGTTATCGTATCTTATTTTTTGTCAAATGTAAAGAATTTTTCTCTAAAGCATAGTTAATTTTTTCTTTATCATTATTGTTTAACTATTCTTGTGATAATATATAAAAAAGAAGACTTTCCATAAATTGTTAAGTCATCTTTTCTATTTTTTTGATGCTAATCCGTTACTTACTTGATTTACAAAATCATTCCATAATTCAGGTTCCTGAAGCATATTGGTCGGGCAATATTTGCCTGAGGCATCGTAATGACGTTTTAACTGTGAAATATCCATACCTAGAGCCTTCATGATATTGATTGTCAAATCAATCGCATTTTGTCTGGCAACTTGAAAATTACCGTCGGCATTTACCGCAACTTCGATTCCGATTGAATTTACATTTGTGATATCAGAATGGTTTTTATTGTCACCGACATGCCATGCCGATTGATTTAATTCCAGCATTTGATAGATTTGGGTATTGTCAACGACAAAGTGAGTTGAAGCCTGAGCTTCTGGTCCACGATTCCAATAACGATAGTGAGCATCGGCATCCGCACCGATACCTGTGTTTGCGGTTTCGTGGATTACGATGTACTTTGGTTTAATCGTCAGATTTTTATTATAGTTATAATTAATTTGTTTTTTAAAAAAAGGAATAAAGTTTCCACTATCTTCGATAAAATCCTGGGAGTAAAGTTTTCCGTCCTCTTCATACACGGTATTGATATAATAATCATTAATCGTTACGTCAACGATCGTACCATTGCTGTCGGTAAATTCATAAGGCGTGCCATGAATCAATTTATTGTCCTCAAGAGTTATCTTTTGGATAAAAGGGATGTTATCATTATTACCTATAGCGATATAGCTGTTTCGATAATTAATCAGATTGGAAACATCAATCTTTTCATCATAATATTCACTTAATTCCTCTTCGATTTCCTCGGTTGATATTTCCCCCCTAGTACCATTTGTGGTAGTTTCTTTATAATAAATGATATCTTTAATTTCATTGTTATCTATATTGTCGATTAAATTTATCGTAACTAGTAAAACTAAGATTAACATCACGGTAAATAAGTTTTTTAACATATGAAACCCTCCCAATCATAACTTATTTATTTACGTATAAATCTTAACATATTTTTTTTGATAGTTATACTGTAAAGAGTATCCATATAAAAACATTCAAATTATGATTATATATTTAGATTTGTGTTAATTATTGGATTATTTTTTATTTATTTCTGGCAAATTGTCTAAATTCACATATAATAAAATAAAATTAATTATGCAAGTCGTTTTATTTGAAAAAACATACTTTCTACATATAATAAAAAGAAGAAAGGAATGATTTGTCATGATTGTCAATAGTATAGATGAGTTAATCGGTAGAACTCCTTGTGTAAAGTTAAATAAATTAACGGAAGACTATGCGGATGTTTATGTGAAATTAGAATATTTTAATCCCAGTGGTTCGGTAAAAGACCGAATTGCCTTGAAAATGATAGAAGCGGCTGAGAATAGCGGTGAGTTAAAAAAAGGTTCGACGATTGTTGAACCTACAAGTGGAAATACAGGGATAGGTGCGGCAATGGTGGGCGCCGCAAAAGGCTATAAAGTAGTTATAGTCATGCCTGAAACAATGAGTATTGAGCGTCGAAAAATTATGAAGGCCTTTGGTGCCGAATTAATTCTGACAGAAGGATCTAAAGGAATGAAGGGTGCCATTGAAAAGTGCGAAGAGTTAGTTAAGGAAAAAGGGTATTTTATGCTAAAACAATTCGATAATTTAAATAATGTGAAAGCCCATGAGGAAACAACCGCCTTAGAATTATTAGAAGACTTTAAAGACGGATTCGATGCTTTCATCGCCGGTGTCGGTACCGGCGGTACAATTACCGGTGTGGGAAATATCTTAAAAAAACAGTTTCCAAATATTCATTTTGTGGCGGTTGAACCGGCGGACTCCCCGGTTTTGTCGGGTGGAAAACCAGGACCACATAAAATACAAGGACTGGGTGCCGGTTTTATTCCTAGTATTTTAAATACGAAAATCTATGATGAAGTGATACAGGTATCCATAGATGATAGTTATCAAACTTCAAGATTTCTTGCCAAGGAGTACGGCATTTTAGTGGGAATTTCTTCGGGTGCTAACGTATATACCGCTTTACAGGTTGCCAAAAAATTAGGAAAGGGTAAAAAGGTCGTCGTAATCGCTCCGGACAATGGGGAAAGATATTTAAGTACGCCATTATATGATTTTGGAGAGTAGTATATGTCTATAAAGGAGAAGTCATATTTCCAATCAATTAAAGAAAGGGATCCTGCCGCACGTAATGTCCTGCAGATTATCCTCTTCTACCCCGGTGTTCAGGCAATCCTTTGGTATCGATTGGCTCACTTCTTTTATAAAATAAAATTAAGCTTTATCGCCTATTTCATCATGTATTGGGTAAGGAATATTCTTAATATCGAAATACATCCGGCGGCGAAAATCGGGAAAAGATTACTGATTGATCACGGTACGGGAGTAGTGATTGGTGAAACAGCTGAGATAGGCAATGATGTTCTAATCTATCATGGAGTAACCTTGGGTGGAACCGGTAAGGAACGCGGTAAAAGACACCCGACGATTAAGGATAATGTCACGATTGGTGCCGGTGCCAAAATCTTAGGACCGATTACGATAGGGGAAAACAGTAAGATTGGGGCTAATGCCGTCGTCCTGAAGGATGTGCCCGCCAATTCCATTGCGGTGGGAATTCCAGCCGTGATTAAAGAAAATAAGGCTTAAAATGAGAAAATCACTATAATTTATTCATTATAGTGATTTTTTTGTTTGTTATTCCGGAAAATGATTTTTATAAGCATCTAAAAATACCTTAGCCTCACCGTTTGGATTACCATTTTTAGTCGCTTCTTCGGCATACCAGGTAAATTCCAAACCATGAATAATGATCGGTAATTCTTTCTTAAAGATATTCTTAATCACCTGTTCTTTATGTAATTTTTTTGCAACCTCGCTTGCCACTTGAAAGAGCTCATAAAAACCGTTTGGTCCTTTTCCGATGTAATTGCCTTCATCATCATACATTGATTCAATATCCTCATATCCTATATCCGTAATGTTATTTTCCTGATACCATTTTATTAAAGTATTCGTTGCTTCCTTATCAATGAGAATTTCTTCTTCATTATGCGGCCAATAGTTATAATCCCATCTTTTTTTACTCATGGGTGAGGCATGCTGACAATGCTCCTCCGTATTATAACTGATCGCAAAATAGGGTAAATCCGATGCCTCGTCTTTATAGATTAAAAATGATAAGGCAAATATTCCCTCTTCCGTCCAATTTTCCATTTTGGCTTTTATTCGATCATACAAAAAGTTTGTTAAATCGATCATTTTCATCCCCCTTTTCTTTTATAACTCCATTATACCATAAAGATCGACAAATACATAGATATATTTACCGTAATCATTTTAGATCCTTGAAATTAATCCGTTTTAAATCTTTAATGGACGGTCCGTCAAGATACTTTCCTTTATAAGTAAAACGCGAACCATGGCACGGGCAGTCATAGGTTTTATGTTCGTTGTTAAAGGTCAGAATGCATTTTAAATGTGGACAAATAACATCGACAACATAGGTTTTGCCCTCCTCGTCTTTATATACGCCGTATTTTTTACCTTTATACGATACTACTTTGCCATGCCCTTTTTCAACCTCAAATTCTTTGGGCATTTTTTTCAGGCGATCCCCGACTAAATGAGCCAGACTTCCCAAATTATAGCTAAAGAATTGACATGTTAGTTTATCGGTTAAGCGGGAAGGGTCATACAATGCTTCATAATCGGTCTTCTTATTTGTGATTAAGTCTCTGGAAAGCATCGCGGCGACATGACTTGTGACCATACCCCATTTTTTATAACCCGTTGCCACGATGATATGGGGTGATTTCCCGTTAATTCTTCCGATATAAGGTAATTTATCAAAGGTATCATAATCCTGAGTCGACCATCTGAACATTGGCTCTTCGATATTAAAATAGGTCTTACCGAATTCCTCAAGATTTTGATAATGTATTGATTCAAGACAGGTACGACCTGTTTGATGATTTTCACCGCCAATGAGGATTATCTTTTCATTTTTGTAAGGATGTGTTCTAAACGTCCGTGTTGGTTTTTCAATATTAATATAATCTCCCTCGGTAAATTCCCTGTTGAATCTGGCAGCTAGTAAATAGGTCATGGAAGGCTTTAATTTGGCAAAATAAAAGTTATAGGTGTCATTACATGGATAATGTGATGCCATTATCACATGACGTGATTTGACCTTAACCCCATTTTCCAAATAAGCATGACACATGTTGTCATCCTCTTTGACTTTGATTACTTTTGCATTTTCAAATACATAACAATCATCATGATTGCTGAAATCTTCAATTAAGCGATGTAAATATTTTGTCACATGGAAATGACCTTGGTTTTTAAACCCTAGAGCACCCTCAATTTTAAAAGGCAGTTGTAAATTATCCGTGATGAAACTGTCTATATTGAGTTTTTTTGCGGCTTCAAGCTCTTTTTCGAGTTTACTTACCAGATAATCTTTTTCGGTGTAAACATAACTGGTCACATTTTCATAATCACAATTAATGTTTAAGTCCTTAATGTGTGACTTAATTAAATCAAGAGCCTTGATATGTGAATCGACATAAAGCTGAGCCTTTTCCAAGCCATGTTTTTTAATAAGTGTCTGATAAACAAGGCTATGCTGTATCGTCACCTTTGCCGTCGTATTACCTGTTGTCCCGTGCATAACCCTGTTTTGTTCCACAATAGCCACACGATAACCTTCCTCCGCCAGTAAATAAGCGCTCGTAATCCCGGTAATACCTCCGCCGACCACTAAACAATCAACTTCTAAATCATTAGTAAGTGTCGGAAAGCCTTTTATATCGTAATCATCTAACCATAATGACTTATCCATTTTTGCCTCCTTATTTAAGATGTTATCACTAATAGTTTCCAATATTACAGAAATTTCATACCTAATAAATAAAAAAGACTAGGTATTCTAGTCTTACAAATAATCATTAAAATTCGCTCTGACAATCTTAAAGGACTTGTTGAGATATTCCAAAACGGTTATCGCACAATTGGTCAAATTAGTTGCATAACTGTAGTTACCTGGATCCAAAGCTTTAAGAATTGCTTTTATCGAATGGGAATGACTGACGATAATAATATTCTTATTAATATTATTTTCCGTTACATTAATGAGTCCGTCCATTAATCTTTTTTCCAGGATATCACTATGTTCCAAACCGCTAACATCCCCACTGTGAACCTTGTCGATAATTAATGATATCGGCATTTCATCAGCACAGCCAAAGTCTCTTTCAATAAAGGCATTATCAATTAAAATCTCTTTTTGATATTTTATTTCTCCGGCAATAATTTCCGCAGTTTTCTTGGCTCTTCTTAAAGGGGAAGAGATAATTAAGTCGATTTTTTCATTAATAAAATGCCGGGCTGTTTTCCTAGCCTGGTCCATTCCGGTTTTATTTAGAGGAATATCAACCTGTCCTTGAATTATTTTTTTCTTATTGTACTCAGTTTGTCCGTGTCTTACTAAGGCAATGCGTGTCAAATTATCCACCTCTTTATTTCCTTGGTTATATTATATCATAGATATTTTATGTTTTCTGAAAAACATGATATAATAATAACGCATTCATTATGAAAGGAGATGTCACATATATGAGAATGGTAGATCTCATTGCGAAAAAGCGGAATAATAAACCGCTTAATGAATCTGAAATTAACTGGATTATCGAGGGATACACAAAAGGGGAAATACCTGATTACCAAATGTCCAGTTTATTGATGGCGATTTGTTTTCAGGATATGAATGATGATGAAAGATATTATCTCACAAAGGCAATGGTTAATAGTGGAGAGGTTTTGGATCTTAGTAGAATTAAAGGTAAGACTGTTGATAAGCATTCTACCGGCGGAGTCGGCGACAAAACAAGTCTGGCATTAGGACCGCTTGTAGCAAGCCTAGGAGTAAAGCTTGCCAAAATGAGCGGAAGGGGACTTGGACATACGGGTGGAACGCTTGACAAATTAGAAGCAATACCCGGTTTCCAAATTGAATTATCTGAAGAAGCATTTATCAATCAAGTAAATGATATAGGGATGTCGATAATCGGACAGACAAAGGATATATGTCCTGCCGATAAGAAATTATACGCCCTGCGTGATGTCACAGGTACGGTGGAATCAATACCATTAATTGCTTCTTCAATTATGAGTAAGAAGATCGCTGCCGGAGCTAAAACGATCGTCTTAGATGTTAAGGTGGGAAGCGGTGCTTTTATGAAGGATTTAACGAGTGCCAAAAAACTTGCCCAAGCGATGGTTGATATCGGTAAGCAATTTAACCGTAATATATCGGCACTTATCACCAATATGGACGAACCATTGGGAGAATCCGTCGGTAACAGTTTAGAAGTGATAGAGGCAATTGAAACATTAAAAGGAAACGGACCTAAGGATTTTACCGAATTAGTATTGAATCTAGGAGCACATATATTAGTCAATGCTAAGGAAGCAGATACCCTTGATGAGGCAATGAAAATGCTTAAAGATAATATTAATAACGGAAAGGCTTTGGACAGCTTAAAACAATTTATTAAGGCTCAGGGTGGTAACGTAAATGTCGTCGATGATTATCAAATACTGCCACAAGCTAAGTATGTTTATGCGGTAAAGGCTAACACAAGCGGATACATTGAAAAAATCGATGCCTTGGCAGTTGGTAATTATGCGATGAAATTAGGTGCCGGACGAGAAACGAAAGATTCGGTTATTGACTTGGCTGTTGGTGTCAAGATTAAACAAAAAATCGGTGATTGTGTGACAAATGAAACATTAATCGGAGAAATTTACAGTAATTATCCGCTTAATGAAAACAGTTTGGATGAGTTTAGAAGCTTATTTACTTTTACGGATAAACCGGTTAATCGCCGGACATTAATACTAGATGTCGTAAAGTGAAAGAAATGATTTGGGAGGAAGAATATGGATGATTTGGTCGAAGTACTGATTGAGGTTGTAGGTGAGATATTAGAAGGATTACTAGAAGGCATTATTGATTTTGCGCCTAAACATTTTAATGCGACGCACTTAATTGAAACTAATAACCGCGAATCATATGTCACGGGATTAATCGCCACGGCATTGTTGCTATGCTACAGTGATGATAAAACCTTTGATCGGCATGAAAGAAAAATGGTCAAACAAATCATTCAAAGTCATAAAAAAGAAATGACAAAGAAGATGAAAAAAAATATCACATATATATTTAAAAGTAAAAAGAAAATCGGACTTGAGAATTTAAAGGTGTTATTTACCAAATTAAATGTCGACAATGATACGGTGATTAATATAACATACGATTTGGAAAAAATGTTGCGCGAGATAAATAAAGATACGACAAAATTACAGGATACTCTGCTTAATATTCGGAAAGAATATAAACCTGAATTTTATGGATGAAACTACATTTTATATGTAGTTTTTTTTATGATTTTTATAAAAAATGTCAAGTAATAGTTATATATTATTAATTTTGTCATATTATTTTATCGAGGTGTGGTTTATGAAAAAAAAGAGTTTGATATTATTTTTAATGATTTTTATGACATTTTTATTGATTTCTGCCAAATCAATAGTTAAAGCAAATAATCCAAATGATGCATTCGTTAAGGACGCCAAGGCTGCGATATTAATCGAATTGCATACCGGTGAGATTTTATACCAAAAAAACATTGATACCAAGCTGGCTCCGGCTTCCATGACTAAAATCTTATCGATTTATCTGGTAATTGAGGCACTTGATAAAGGACAGATAAAATGGGACGACATCGTCACTGTTTCCGAACATGCCGCTAGTTATGGTGGTTCACAGGTGTGGTTGGAAACAGGTGAAAAAATGTCGGTTGAAGATTTATTTAAATGCATGGTAATCGCCAGTGCCAATGATGCGACGGTTGCCCTTGCCGAAGTGGTTGCCGGAAGTGAGGAACTGTTTGTTCAAAGAATGAATGATGTGGTAAAAGAACTAGGCTTGAAAAACACTAAATTTGTTGATCCAACCGGATTATCCGATTTTGACGACGGGCATTACACCACCGCTTATGATATGGCAATGATCGCGCGTGAATTGTTAAGAAAATATGAGGAGACGACCGTAAAATATTCAAGTCTTTATGAGGATTACATTCGGGAAAACACAAATAAACGTTTCTGGCTCGTGAACACAAACAAACTCGTTAAGCACGTGCCCGGTATTGACGGCTTGAAGACGGGCTGGACATCGCAATCCGGTTATAATTTGACGGCAACGATGAAAAAGGATGGAATGCGTCTGATAAGTGTGGTAATGGGAGAAGCATCACCAACACAACGAAATTATGATACCGTCAAATTACTTAATTATGGCTTTAGTCAATATGAAGCAATGGAATATAAAACGAAAAATCTAAAAGTAGACGAGTATGAGAATATCTTACTGACACCACAAAAAATAATCATCGTCACTAAAGAACCGGTTCATTTTCTGACAAAGAAAGGCGAAACACCGACCGGTTTGGAGGAAAGATTCAATTATCGGATTGATAAAAAAGGAGTAAAGGCGGGAGAAGTGGTCGGAGAACTTGAAATATTAAAGAATAATAAAGTAATCTATACCGTTCCTTTAACGGTGGAAAAGGATTGCGAAAGGGCATCATTCTTTGAAGTTCTGGGCAGGTTGTTCAAAAATATCTTATTTGATTAACGGATAAGCGATTAGACTTTTGTTTAATCGCTTTTTAAGATATTTTTCACGATAATGATGTTTTGCTAATCGAAAATTACTTTTACGCATATATTACATATATAAAGACGAGGAGGAGAAATTATGGTAAATCTGGCGATAGTAGGGGCAACCGGTTTAGTGGGCGGTACGTTTTTGCAGGTATTGGAAGAAAGACAATTTCCCATAAATAATCTATACCTATTTGCTTCAAAAAAATCAACTGGTAAGACAATAGTCTTTAATCAAAAAGAGTACACCGTGGAAGAGCTTAACGAGGATTCATTTTCTAACCGTAATATTGATATCGCGTTATTTTCCGCAGGAACGGAAGTAAGCAGAAAATATGCGATAATCGCGAAAAACGAAGGTGTTGTGGTAATTGATAACAGCAGCATGTGGAGAATGGATAATGATGTGCCGCTTGTTGTTCCTGAGGTAAATCCGGAGGATACCTTCCTGCATAAAGGTATCATTGCTAATCCGAACTGTTCGACGATTCAATGTGTCTTACCTTTAAAAGTATTGCATGATGCATATAAGATTAAAAGAATTGTGTTTTCCACCTATCAGGCTGTGAGCGGTTCAGGAAATGCCGGTTTACTTGATTTAGAAAATAACACTACCACTAAGTATCCATATCCGATAAATAATAACTGTTTGCCGCATATCGATGTTTTTTATGATAATGGCTATACTAAAGAAGAAATCAAGATGATTGAGGAAACAAAAAAAATCTTGCATGATCAAGATCTGAAAATTACGGCCACCACCGTCCGTGTTCCGGTAAAATACGGACATTCCGTGGCGATAAATGTGGAATTCTATAAAGATTTTGAACTTGCTGACGTTGTTAACTTGCTTAAAAATAAAGAAGGAATCATTTTATATGATGATATTAAAAATAATATCTATCCGATGCCGATTATTGCGGCAGGAAAGGATGATGTCTTTGTTGGAAGGGTTAGACGGGATTTTAGTGTAACTAGCGGGTTAAACTTATTTGTAGTCGCTGATAACATCCGCAAGGGTGCTGCGACAAATGCGGTGCAAATTGCACAAATCTTAATAAAGGAATGATTTTATGAAATTATTTACTGGTTCGGGTGTTGCGATTATCACACCTTTTAAAAACAAGGAAATCGATTATGATAAATTACGGGAGTTAATTGAGTGGCATATTGAAAATAAGACCGATGCGATAATCATCTGTGGTACTACAGGGGAATCGGCGACCTTATCTAAAGAGGAAAAAAAGGATGTCATTAAATTTACCGTGGATGTTACTAACAATCGGGTACCCGTAATTGCCGGTACTGGCGGAAACAATACCGAGGCAGTTATCGAATTGAGTAAATATGCGGAAGATATCGGTGCCGAAGGTTTGCTTATTGTCACACCATATTACAATAAAACAACACAAAAGGGACTTATCACCCATTATACTGTGATTGCCGACAGTGTAAATATTCCGATTATCATGTATAACGTCCCAAGTAGGACGGGACTTAATTTATTGCCTGATACGGTTAAAAAACTGGCTGAACATCCTAATATCTATGCCGTTAAAGAAGCTAGCGGCGATATATCGCAGATAGCTAAAATAGCAAAGTTCTGTAATGACGATTTTGTGATTTATTCGGGAAATGACGATCAGATTGTACCGATAATGTCACTGGGCGGTAAGGGAGTCATCTCCGTTGTAGCCAATATTCTGCCTAAAGATACGCATGATATTTGTGAATATTATTTAAACGGTAATATAAAAGAAGCCATGAGATTGCAGTTAAAAATGCTTAATTTAATAAATGCTTTGTTTATTGAAACGAATCCAATCCCGGTAAAAGAAGCGA
This sequence comes from Haloplasmataceae bacterium, assembly GCA_041687555.1. Taxonomy (GTDB): domain Bacteria; phylum Bacillota_I; class Bacilli_A; order Haloplasmatales; family Haloplasmataceae; genus JAWLBU01. The sequence continues at coordinate 78,339 of JAWLBU010000002.1, forward strand.
TGAATCTTATGGGCATGAAGGTTGGCAATGTGCGATTGCCGCTTGTTGCTATGGAAGAAAAAAATAAAGCAATTTTAATCAAAGAAATGGAGAATTACGGTCTCTTATAAGGAGGAACAATGGATATCATACTATTTGGTGCCAGTGGTAAAATGGGAACTGTTCTAAGTAAAATCCTGGAAGAAGATTTAGACATGCGTATTGTTGCCGGAGTCGATAAAAAAAGTACTGCCAATTACTTTCCTGTATATCAGGACCCTTTTACCATAAAAGAAACAGCTTCGGTAATAATTGATTTTTCACATCCAAGTTTACTTAAATCTTTATTGTCTTATGCGATAAAACAAAAGCTGCCGATTGTCATTGCGACAACCGGTTTTAATGAATCCGATTTGGAGCTGATAAATGATGCCGGTGTTATGATACCAATTTTCTTATCGGCCAATATGTCATTAGGGATAAATATTCTAAAAAATATCCTACGGCGTTATAAAAAAGTATTAAAGGAATATGATATTGAAATAATTGAAAAGCATCATAATCAGAAGCTAGATGCTCCCAGCGGAACAGCTTTGGCTCTTGCCAGTACGATAAATGAAAACGAGGAATATGAACTCGTTATGGGGAGAAATTCGGCAAAAAAACGTGGGAAAAAAGAAATCGGGATTCATGCAATACGCGGTGGGACGATTGTCGGAGAACACAGTATCATTTTTGCCGGAACCGATGAGATATTAGAGTTTAAGCATACGGCATTAAAAAAAGAGATATTTGCCCATGGAGCAATAAAAGCCGCGAAATTTATTGTCAATAAACAGGCCGGTTTATATACCATGGATGATATCTTTAATTAGAAGGGGAAGATTATGGTTTTAGAGGATGCTTATGAAATTGCGAAGTACATAAAAGAAGCCAAAAAGGTAACTCCCGTAAAAGTATATGTCAATGGTAATCTGGAAGGTCTTAAAGGGGAAAATCTTAAAATTTTTGGCCAAGAAAGTTTTTGGGTTATCTTTGGGGATTATCATGACGTTGATGCCTTTTTAAAAGAGAATCAGCATGTCATTTTCGATTATGTGATGGAAAATAATCGACGTAATTCCGCAATACCCTTATTGGATTTAACGGTACTTAATGCCCGGATCGAACCAGGAGCAATAATAAGGGATAAGGTAAAAATCGGGGAAAATGTCATCGTCATGATGGGGGCGGTCATTAATATCGGCGCGGAAATTGGCGATAAAACAATGATTGATATGAATGCGGTAATCGGAGCACGCGGCCTAATCGGCAAGAATTGTCATATAGGCGCGGGAGCCGTAATTGCCGGTGTATTGGAACCGCCTAGTAAGACTCCCGTGATTATTGATGATGATGTAATGGTTGGCGCCAATGCGGTTATTTTAGAAGGTATTAGAGTAGGGAAAGGTGCAGTCATCGGTGCGGGAAGTGTAGTGACCAAGGATGTAATGCCATATACCGTGGTTGCCGGAGTTCCCGCAAGGGTTATTAAGGAAAAGGATGAAAATACCGCAAATAAAACGCAAATTCTCGATGATTTACGCTAAAAAGAGGTTATTTTAGTAAAAAACCTCTTTTTTCGTCTTTATCTTTCATAAATAAAAACAGCACTTTATAATCTATTTTTGACTGTTTTTGTCGAATAAGTATATTCTAAAAAACGGATATGTTATAGTTATAGTTAGATTAAAAAGAGGAGTGAGGGGTATGAGTTTATCAGTACATTTATTAATAAAGGCAGATACATTAATCATCAGGCTGACTGGTGAACTTGACCATCATACATCAAAAAATTTACGTGATCGGATTAATTCACTAGTGGCTGATTATGATATAAAAAATATGATTTTTAATTGTAAGAACTTGGGATTCATGGACTCAAGCGGAATTGGCGTTATACTGGGCAGATATAATCAGGTGAAGCAAAAAAACGGAATTTTAATCGTCTGCGAAGTAAATCCGATGGTTGAAAAAATTATTCAGGTATCCGGTTTATATAAAATATTGACAATCACTAAAGATGAGGAACAAGCATCTAGTTATTTGGGGGTGGCGTAAATGAAATCCAAGAGAAGTAATTATGCTGAAGTGACATTTGATGCGATAAGTGAAAATGAGGCTTTTGCCCGTATGGTGGTGGCCGCATTTATCATGCCTTTAGATCCGACAATTGATCAGTTAAATGAGCTAAAAACAATTATTTCCGAAGCGGTAACCAACAGTATTATCCATGGTTATGAACATAAAGAAGGTAAGGTAAAGATCATTCTCGAAAGTTATCAGAATGAAATCATCATGACGGTAATCGATTATGGAAAAGGCATTGAGGATTTGAATCGGGCAAAGGAATTATTTTATACATCAAAACCGGAAGAAGAAAGATCCGGTATGGGGTTAACAATCATGGAGATTTTTTCGGATGAGTTTTATATAAGCTCTAAAGTAGGGGAAGGAACTGTAATTAAGATCAAAAAACGCTTAGATTGTTCTAATGAGAAATATGCCTAAAAATGAAAATCAGCTGATTGAAGAAAATTACAAATTAGTATGGTCGGTAGTCAATAAATTTCATTATTTAAAAGAAGAAAAGGAAGATTTATTCCAATCGGGATGTATCGGACTAATTTTAGCCGCAAAGAAGTTTGATGCCTCGAGGGGAAACGCCTTTTCGACATTTGCGATTCCCTATATTTTGGGAGAAATAAAGAATTATTTGCGGAATAAAAATCATATTAAGGTTAGTAAGAAGATTTTAGCGACACAACGTAAAATCAATAAATTGATCGAAAATGATGGTAATTTATCTTTGATGGAGATAGCACAGAGATTAAATATCGCCTATGAGGATGTCATTATGAGCTATAATCATCATAATAAGGCATTGTCGCTTGAGGGTTCATTATATGAAAATAATCTTAATGCTAATAAAACATCACTTATTTCGCTGAAGAATGTTGATAATCAATACGATATTGATAAAAGTATGTTGGAAATTAAAGATATCGTAAAAAAGTTTTCCAAAATGGAAAAAAGAATTTTATTTTATCGTTTTTATTACGGGTTGAATCAGAATGAAATTGCTTCTTTTTTAAAAATCTCGCAGTCAAAGGTTTCGAGATTGGAAAAGAAAATTACCGAAGAATTCAAAAGATATTATATGATTAACTGAAACACCGTCTTAATTGTCTGTAAACGACAAAAGATGGTGTTTTATTTTCATAAATTTAGGGATTCGACAAATATTATTAATAGATTATTTTTAGGAGGAAACTTATGAAGAAAGATTATTCAAAAATTATTAAAAAAAATGCCGCCAAACCGCGCTATTTTCGTAACGGCATTGTTGCTTTTGTGGTCGGCGGATTAATCGGCGTCATTGGACAAGGATTATCTGACTTATATATGAATGTGTTTAATTTAGAAAAAACGGATGCAAACTCATTAATGTCAGTGACATTAATCTTAATCGCAGCTGTCGCAACGGGACTGGGTATTTATGATTATTTCGGACAATTTGGCGGAGCCGGTGCTTTTGTACCGATAACGGGGTTTTCGAATTCAATGACCAGTGCCGCGCTTGAAGGCCGTAGTGAAGGAATTACATTGGGGATAGGTGCGGGTATGTTCAAACTGGCCGGTAGTGTGATTGTGTTTGGCGTGGTATCGGCTTATATATTAGGGACAATAAGATATTTATTATTTCCGTAAACAAGGTGGTTCACATGAAAAAAGCAACTTATACCTTTGACAACGTATACTTGAAAGGAACGGGAACGACCGTCGGACCTTTGGAAAAACAAGGACCGTTGGGTGAATATTTTGATCGAGATTTCAAAGACAATTATTGTGGTGAAAAAAACTGGGAAAGTGCTGAAGAACGACTGTTAAATGATGCGATAAAAATAGCCATCGTAAAATCGGGATTAAATGAAGAAGACATTGATTTAGCGATTGCGGGAGATTTGATTAACCAAAATGTCATCAGCAATTATGTAATGCGTGATATTGATATTCCTTTTTTAGGCATGTATGGAGCATGTTCCACATCCATGCAAACTTTACTCACCGCATCGTTATTAATTCACAGTAAGGAGTTTCATCACATTGTTGCTGCCACTAGTTCACATAATTCTACGGCGGAAAGACAATTCCGCTATCCTACGGAATACGGAGGTCAAAAACCTAAGACCATGACATATACGGTTACGGGAGCCGGAGCCGGAGTTGTTTCCAGTGATAAATCATCAATTAAAATAACTGCGGGAACAATCGGACGTGTTATTGATGCCAATGAAAAGAATCCGAATGATATGGGAAGTGCTATGGCTCCAGCGGCCAGTGATACGATAATCAGACATCTGAAAGATTTGAATTTGAAGCCCGATTATTATGACATGATTGTTACGGGGGACTTATCAAAAGTCGGATCCAATGTTTTGTTAGATATTATGCAAGAGGAGGGATATAATATCGACAATCTTCATAAAGATTGCGGTAAATTAATCTATTCCGATCATCAGCCCGTTTTTGCCGGCGGGTCCGGTTGTGCGTGTTGTGCCGTGGTTACTTGCGGGTATATTAAACATTTACTGGAAACAAATCGGATAAAGAGAGTATTGGTAGTTGCCACGGGGGCATTAATGAATCCTGTCATGATACTTCAGAAGGAATCAATTCCGTGTGTAGCACATGCAGTTAGTTTTGAAAAATGTGACTAATGTAAATGAGGTGGAAAAATGATATATCTAAACGCTTTTATTGTGGCGGGTGTTATATGCTTAATCGGACAATTATTGGTTGATCTTTTTAAGTTAACTCCGGGTCATGTCACCAGTTGGTTTGTTGTTGTTGGAGCACTACTTGATACTTTTAATATTTATGATAAAATAATTAAGTTTGCCGGGGCAGGAGCTTTGGTGCCGATTACCAGTTTTGGTCATTCATTACTACATGGGGCACTTAATAAAGCTGAGAAAATGGGGTTTATCGGAATCGGTATGGGGATGTTTGATCTAACTGCCAGTGGTATCACAGCGGCAATAATCTTTGCCTTTTTAGTCGCTATTATTTTTAAACCGCGAGGTTAGAGAAAGGAGTGCCAACATGGGGACACAAAATCCTTACCCTTTATCACGTAAACTTGAAGAAAATGTGGATTATATAAAAAAATTAATTGGTGTTGGGACAAGCTTTGACGTAGGAGTAAGAGAATTCCTAATAAAAAATGTAAAAATTGAAATTTTTTATTGTAACAGCTTGACCAATACTTATGCGATAATCGAACTAGTTAGGGAACTGCTCCTACTTGGTGAAGATGATGTTTATTTACATAGACAGGCGTTTGAGATTATTAACAATCATTTAGCTTTGCATCAGGTTATGGTTGTTGATGACTTAAATGATATGATTACCAATATCTTATCTGGACTAATCGTTATTTTAGTGGAAAATGAGACGAGAGGTTTTGTTCTAGATGTAAGAAACTATCCGGGTAGGATGCCGGAGGAGCCGGAAACGGAAAAGGTGGTTCGAGGTTCAAGAGATGGTTTTACGGAAAATATCATCGTAAATGTCGGATTACTCAGGCGAAGGGTAAGAGATCCCCTATTTAGGACGGAACTATATAAAGTAGGGAATCTATCGAAAACCGATGTCTGTTTGGTATATATTAATGGTTTAGCCAATGAAAAGGTACTTAAAACGATTCGCAACAGAATAAAAAATATAGATGTTGATGAAATCGTCATGGCCGATAAACAGCTTGAGGAACTATTGACGAATCAAACATGGAATCCATATCCGAGAGTCAGATATACCGAGAGGCCTGATATTTTAGCCGTACATATGTATGACGGTTTAATTGGGATTATGGTCGATACTTCTCCTAGTGTTATGATCGCACCGACAACCTATATAGAGCAGTTACAGCATGTTGAGGAATATCGGCACACACCGATTATCGGCAGCTTTTTACGTATGGCTCGCACGGGAGGAATAATTGTATCACTGTTTTTAGTACCGGTTTGGATGTTATTTGTCTATGAACCGGAGTTATTACCGGAAACCTTAAAATTTATCGGTCCGAAAGAGGAAGGTTCAATACCGATTATTATTCAAATATTATTAGGAGAAGTCGGGATAGAATTCTTAAGGATGGCAGCTATCCATACACCTACGGCAATGAGTACCGCCTTAGGAATCGTAGCCGGTGTATTGATCGGTCAAATCGCGATTGAAGTAGGACTGTTTTCTCCGGAGGTTGTCTTATATGTTGCCGTATCATCAATCGGTGTCTATGCGACTCCGAGCTATGAACTGGGATTAGCTAATAAGCTTGCCAAATTATTTATCATTATCTGCACTTACTTTTTTAGGTTATGGGGATTAATCGGCAGCATAGCTTTTTATATTCTCTTCTTGACATTTTCATCGAGTTTTGGCAAGCCTTATTTGTATCCGATAATTCCATTTAATTTAAAAGACTTCCTGCAAATATTTATTCGGACAACGCAAAAGAGGAAGAATAATCAGCAGAATCAACAAAATTCATAGATTAAATCACAGGTTACTGTGATTTTTGATATTTGTTTGACAAAACACTGATGGTAACTTACAATATGTTGTAGGTGATAAAATGGAGTATAAGGTTAAAATAAATGAATTTGAAGGTCCTTTGGACTTACTGCTTTACTTAATTAAGGAAACAAAAATTTCAATTGATAAAATCAATGTGTCGGAAATTACGGCGCAATATATTGATTTTATCCATGCCATGGAACAATTAAACTTAGAGATTGCCAGTGAATATTTAGTCATGGCGGCCTACTTAACATATATTAAGAGTAAAATGATGCTGCCAAAGGCAAATATTGATAATGAAAATATTGATTATGAAGAAAATCCGGAAGAAAAGTTGAAAATGCGTCTTAAGATATACAAAATGTTTAAGGATATAATCCCTTATTTTAAAGAGCAGGAAGAAGAGAGAAGTCATTTTATCACTAAAGTTCCAACGGATTTAACTAATGAACTTAAGATTGAAACTAAGGATTTACTCATCCAAAATACCAGTGTTTACGATTTGTTAAGTGCCTTTAATAAAGTATTAAAACGATTTAACCTTCATAAACCCATAAAAACAATCATTAAACAGCAAAATGTTAATATCGATGAGCGTATAACCGAATTGAGGAATTTGCTAAAGGATAGGAGACAACTTGTTTTTTCGGAGATCTTTACCGAAAATGTTTCCAAGGAATATATTGTCGTGACTTTTATGGCGATTTTAGAACTCGCTAAAGATAAAATGATTTTTATAAAGCAGGATGAGTTATTTAAAGAAATATATATAGATTATATTGAAGATGAAGTGAGTTGATGAGGATGAATAGAACACAAATGCTTGCGGCCTTAGAGGGATTGCTTTATATTACCGGGGAGGATGGCTTATCCCCACAGGAAATTGCCTATGTTTTGGAAATAACGGAAGAGGAAGTTATTGACTTATTGGAATCATTAATTGATATGTATGATAACAGTATTCGGGGAATAACTATCTTAAATACGGCGGGTCATTATAAAATGGCTACTAAAAAAGAATATATTGATATTTATCGGAAAATATATACCAACAGCAATAAAACAAGACTGTCAAACTCCGCATTGGAAGTAATAGCGATTGTTGCGTATAAACAACCTATTACCCGTGCCGAAATCGAAGATATTCGCGGTATAAATTCGGACACGATGATTAGAAAATTAACGGCCATGTCTCTGATTAAAGAAGTCGGTCGTTTGGATACTCCGGGTAGACCTATCCTTTATGGGACGACTAATGACTTTTTGGATTATTTTAATCTGTCATCACTTGAAGAGTTGCCTGAACTACTGGAAGAAATCGAACGTGATGAAGAAAACGAACAGGATTTGTTCAGTAGTCTGACAAAAATTAAGATTAATTAGAATAAGGTTTTATGACCTTATTTTTTTATTATAAAAAAATATTTTGATTATCAAATATTTTGATATACAAAATAAAATAGTAGAGTTATAATAGTATTACATCATGAGTGAACGGAGGAATATTAAAGATGAAAATAAAACCACTTAAAATCGGGGACTTGATAGTGAGATTACCAATAATTCAGGGCGGAATGGGAGTAGGTGTTTCACGGTATAATCTGGCACAGGCTGTGACTAATGCCGGAGGTATCGGGATTATTTCCACTGCGCAGATTGGTTATGACGAGGAAGGTTTTAAGGAAAACCCGCTAATGGCCAATATTAAAGCTTTAAAAAAACATATTTTAAAAGCAAAGGAAATGACTAAAGGTGGAATTATCGGTATTAACATAATGGTAGCACTTAATTATTATGAGGAAATGGTTAAAACAGCAATCAAATCGGGAATCGATTTAATTATTTCCGGTGCAGGTTTACCGACGAAATTACCGGAGTTAGTTAGGAATACTAAGGTTAAAATAGCCCCAATCATTTCATCTTTAAAGGCGGCCAAAACCATTTTAAAAGTATGGGACAAAAAATCAGAAACCACAGCCGATATGGTTATCATTGAAGGTCCTAAAGCAGGAGGGCATTTAGGTTTTTCCTTGGAACAATTGGAAAACGATAATATTGAATTAGAGAGCATACTGCTTGAAGTATTAGATGAAGTAAAGCTTTATGAGGATAAATATCAAAAAACCATACCGGTGGTTGTTGCCGGCGGAATATATACCGGAGAGGATATTGCCCATTATCTGAAGCTAGGAGCCAGTGGAGCGCAAATAGCGACACGTTTTATTGCCACGGATGAATGTGACGCGCATGAGAATTTCAAAAAAATGTATGTAAATTGTACCAAAGAACAGATCGAACTCGTTAAGAGTCCCGTCGGAATGCCGGGAAGGGCGATTGTCAATAAATTGGTGGAAACAATCAAAAGAGAAAATGTAAAGGTGAAAGGCTGCTTTAATTGTCTAAGCAATGATCATTGTGACAGAGTTAACATTCCCTATTGTATTTCCAGCAAATTAATTGAAGCGGTCACAGGTGATACGGAAAACGGCTTATTCTTTTGTGGAGAAAATGAGTATCGGATAAATAAAATAGTGAGTGTTAAAGAGTTAATGGATGAACTTGAAAGAGGGATTTTAGCTTACGAATAGGACTGTCGAACAGTCCTTTTTTTACTAGTCATTTTAAAGCTTTTTTAATCATATAATTTTTTAGGTGATATATATGAAAAAGAGCTTTTTTCTTTTTATAAGCATTCTTTTTTTCTTGTTGACGATTACAATAACAAAGGGTCAGACAGAAATAACCGTAGATTCACAATGTGCAGTTTTATTAGAAAGACAAAGCGGAAGGGTTTTATATGAAAAAAACGGGCATGAACAAAGACCAATCGCCTCAATTTCCAAAATTATGACCGCCATTATCGCCATTGAAAACGAGTATCTGGATGAATATGTTACTATAAGTAAGGAAGCGACAAAACAGATAGGTTCTTCTTTATATCTGAAGGAAGGAGAAAAAATAAAGCTACGGGATTTAATTTATGGCTTAATGCTTAGAAGCGGAAATGATGCGGCATATGCGATTGCCGAGCATGTGAGTGGCAATATCGATGATTTTGTCTATTTGATGAATGAAAAAGCCAAGGAGTTGGGTTTACATAATACCGTGTTTGAAAATCCGTCGGGTCTTGATGAAGTCAATAAAAATATTTCTACGGCTTATGATTTTGCGGTGATAACCGGTTATGCCATGGATAACCCGTTATTTAGGGTTATCAATAATACCTCAAGGCATAGGGCGGAAACACTCAGTGGTAAAATTTATCTCTGGACGAATAAACACAAGCTAATCAATCGTTATGATCATATCATCGGGGGGAAGACCGGCTTTACGAAGCTTGCGAAAAGGACACTTGTCACAGTAGGAAAGAAAAACAATTTGGAACTGGTGGTGGTGACGTTAAATGGTGGTAATGACTGGAATGATCACCTGAATTTATTAAATTACGGCTTTAAAGAATATGAGTACTTAACATTGTTGGATAACGGAATATTTGAAGTCAAAGAATTGGAGCGGATTTTTTATCTGGATGATAAAATCGCTTATCCGATAAAAGATGAGGAATTAAATGATTATCGGTTTATGATTGATGTGGATGATCAAACGAAAAAATATTATTTACATCTAGTCTATAAGGATGAGATCGTACTTACTAAAGAAATTTGGGAGTATGATAAAACGCACAGTGTCTTAAAAAATAGTTATACGATAGAGGATTTTTGGATGGGAATAAAAGAATTTGTTCGTGAATTATTATGGTAAATAAGATTTGGATCTTTTTATTTATCTTAGGGATTGCCTTTGCGATCTACAACAATAAAATAGCCGATGTGAATAATGCATTGTTGGAAGCTCCTCAAGAATCAGTGACGATGATTCTAAATTTGACCGGTCTGTATATATTATGGAATGGATTTCTTCAGATAGCTAAGGATTGCGGATTAATTGATGCGTTCGCCAAAAAAATATATTGTGTCACAAAATATATTTTTCCTGAGCTTCCTAAGGATCACAATGTTCATGGTTATTTGGCCAGTAACATTGCCGCAAATATCTTAGGGCTAGGTAGTGTGGCAACACCACTTGGTATTAAATCAATGGAAGAAATGAAGAAAATAAACGAAAATAAGGATACGGCCAGTCGTTCCATGATAACCTTAATTTTAATCAACAGTTCCAGTTTGACATTAATTCCCACAACTATCATTTCCTTGCGAAAAATCTACGGAAGCAGTGAACCCACAAAGATTCTGCCTTTAATTATTCTGACCACGATTTTAACCACTACTTCCGCCTTGATTATAGACCGCATCTTTTATTTTTTTCATAAAAATAAATTTAAAAATAAAGAAGATGATTAAATGAGTATAACAATCTATATTATACCGGTACTTATCATTTGTTTAATGATATATGCATTTTATAAGAAGGTTAATGCTTATGATTCTTTTATTAAAGGGGCTAAGGAAGGAGCAAAATATGCTTTTGAAATTCTGCCATATGTTGCCAGCATGATTATTGCCACTGCCGTTTTTAAAAACTCCGGTTTTTTAAAAACTATAGGCAATCTATTGCGGGTAGGAGCATTTATCAATTTGGATTTACTTACCTTAATGTGCTTTCGTCCGATTTCGGGAATGGCCAGTTTAGCAGTATTAAATGATATATTCAAAACTTACGGACCGGATAGCTATATTGGTAAATTTGCATCAGTTATCCAGGGAAGTACGGATACGACCCTATATATAATAACTGTTTATTTTGGGGCGGTGGGTATAAAGGATGTCAAATATACCGTAAAGGCAGGAATTCTTAATGATATAATTACTTTTCTTATCGCCTTTTTAGTTATTTCGTTATTTTTATAATAAATATCACCTATTTTCATTTTATTTATGACAATTATTGTGTAAAATAAAAGGGATGTAATAAATGAGGTGAAAATATGGAAAGATTACAAAAGGTAATTGCCCAAAGCGGAGTTGCCAGCCGCAGAAAAGCCGAACAACTTATTCTTGAGGGAAAGGTTACAGTAAATAATAAGGTAGTTACTGAATTAGGAGTAAAGGTATCTGATAAAGATACGATATTAGTTGACGGTGTGCAAATTGAAAATGAAGAAAAGGTATATTATATCATAAATAAACCATCCGGTTGTATCTCGGCTGTTTCCGATGATGCAGACCGTAAGGTTGTTGTTGATTTTTTACGTGATAAGGGGGTTAAGGAACGGATTTTTCCCGTGGGAAGGCTTGATTATGACACAACAGGAGCACTGATATTAACCAATGACGGTGAATTGGCCAATTTATTAATGCATCCGAAAAATGAAATAGACAAAGTCTATCTGGTTCGTTGTGAAGGTATTGTAAATAGCAGTGATTTAATGAAATTACGAAGTGGTATAAAGCTAGAAAATTATAAGACGGCAAAAGCAAAGGCAGAGTTACTAAGTATCGATAAGGTCAATAATTCTTCACAGGTCAGAATAACCATTCATGAAGGAAGATATCATCAGGTTAAGTTGATGTTTGAGGCAATAGGCCACCCGGTTAAAAAACTAAGACGGGAAAAATATGCTTTTTTAGATGTTAATGGTTTAAAACCAGGTGAATTTAGGAGATTAAAAATCCATGAAGTAAAACAGCTTTATGTTCTAGCTACTACTACGAAAGAACAAAAAAAATCATATAAGATCAGAAGATTTTAACCAATTAGCGTTAACAATATATTGTTTTAACTAAGATTTTAAATTAACTTCTAATAAAGCAGAAGTTAATTACATAAAATCCATTTTTACAGTATTTTATGTAAGATGTATGTTGATAGAAGCTATACATCTAGTTGCATTACACTTATTGCAGGATTAACGTAATAAAGCGGATATATCAGATTGATATATTTTATCTATATCGGCAATAATATTTATTTACTATAAGTGGGGTATTATAATAGGTTCAGGAGATGGAGAAGACGACTGGATCTATAATGATTTAGATGTAAAAGTTGAATTTTCAAAACTATAAATTATGATGATATATGGGATAAATATTTTATATTTATCCCATTGACATTTTATAACTAATAGTTATAATACAACTAGAAATAATGAAGGATAGGTTATTAAATGTTAAAAGTAACTGAATTATATAAAACTTATAAGAAATTAAAAAATAATGAATATGTTCTAAATAATGTTTCATTTAGTACAGGTAATACTGGACTTATTTTTATTGTTGGTGAATCTGGGGCGGGAAAAACCACATTACTAAACATTTTAGGTTCACTAGATAGTGGAGATTTAGGTCACATATATTTTAATAATGAAGATATTAGTAATTACACAAATAAAGAAAAAGAAAGTTATAGGAGAAAGCAAATAGGATTTATTTTTCAAGAAAATAATTTATTTGCTCATTTATCAATTAAAAATAATATTTTAATATCTGAAAATAATTTAGAAAAAGAACCAAATAAGTACGATGAAGTAATTGATTTACTAGATTTAAGGGGTTTACAAAATAGATATCCTCATGAACTATCAACCGGTCAAAAACAACGGGTAGCAATAGCAAGGGCGCTAATTAAGGATTCAAAAATCATTTTAGCTGATGAACCTACGGGATCTTTAGATTATGAAAACGCTACAATTGTGATGAGTTACTTAAAGGATATTTCTAAAAAATGTCTTGTTATAGTTGTAAGTCATAATATGGAATTAGCAAATTCATATGCTGATAGAATTTTACACCTTGAAGATGGAATCCTCATCAAAGATGAAAGCAAATTGAATGAATTAATTAATGATTCCTTTGACGAAACAAAAGAGAAATTAAGTCGTAAAGAGAAATTACCATTTAGTATGTTGATTAAATATATAATCAGTAACATTAAAACAAAAAAAATTAGTGCAATTATTATGACTTTTTTGATTAGTATATTAGTTACTTTTTTGTCATTGTTAACTTTTATTTTAAATTACGATAATACTAGTTTTGCACTTGAAAATCTGAAAATAAATAATAACAAAATTATTTCAATAAATTATTTAGGCAGTCGATATGATGAAGAACTTAATGAATATAGAACCGTTATGCCGGGAATGAAAGTTGAAAATGTTGATTATCTTTCAATGAAGTTTCCCAAATACAAATTTGTACCCGTACTTAAGTCAAACTTTTCTATAAAGTTAGTAAATGATAATGACTCAATTTACCATCAAGTTAGTGGTATTATTGAAATTGATAATAATACTTTAGATTATCTTGATTATGATCTAGTAGCAGGTAAAATGCCTGAACAAAATAGTGATTATATCGAGATTGCTATTAGTGAATATATATACCGGATAATTCGTTCAAATAAACTTAATATTGATGGAGAAAAAATATCCATTAATTCTTATGATGATATTTTAAATAAAATATTTTTTGAAGATAATAAAAATTATAAAATTGTAGGTATTATTGATACGCATTACAATTATAATAAAAAAATTTTTAAAGACATAAAAGATGTTGTTTTAGAATATGAACCACACAATGCTATTTTTACTTATAATGGATATTATAAGGATATAATTTTACGTGGTGAAACAGACATATTTAAAGTTTTTAATGAGAATAGTTCAAATTTTACTCTTAGAACAGGAAGCGAATTAAATACATCAATTAATATAGAGTATATATATAAATTAAGTAATAAAGTTGATGTCATTTTTCCAGATGGCTATAATATTGATGATTTAGATACAAATGATGTAGTAATTTCATTTCAAGAATATGAAAGATTATTTTTCCCTTATACTGATCCATTAGATTCTGTTGATGATTTGATTCTAAAATTCTCTGAAGAAAACTTTCCTTTAGTAAAAGATGAATTCGAAAAAGATTTTGGGGATTCTCAATATTATAATTATTACTCTTATATATTATTTAACGAAGGCGAGAACAAATATCAACCAGGTTATGATAATGAGTATTTTAAGAAATTAGTTATAAAGGATTTAATTAAAAACAGTCTATACGAAGTTGAATTATGGGACGTAAAAGATTCAATAGCCTTTTCTAAAAAATTAAACATTGTAGGAGTCATAGATGAGGATACTGCTAACAGTAATTTATATGTAAATAGCGGACTTTATAATCAATTATTTGCATACAATGATGGAGAATTTAAATATGTAATTACTTCAATGAACAATACAGCTTCCGATATAAAACTTATGGATTATATATATACTCATGAAGAAAATTATAAATTTAGTAATGGAATAAGAGTTTCAGTTGATATAGTTGGGCAATATTTTGATCTACTATCATCATTTAATTATTATATCGGAATCATATTAATATGCTTTACGATGGCTATTCTGTATTATCTAACCAATACTATGTTAAAAAATGAAAGAGAAAATATTGGCTTATTAGTTGCATTAGGTATTAAAAAAATTGATATTATAAAAATTTTATCATTTGAATTAGGTTTAATTTTATTGGTGTCATTTCCAGTTTGTTTATTAACCAGTTCTTTATTTACATATCTTTTTAATTATTTTATTAAGACTTTGTTTTTTGTTGTGGCAAATGCAAGTATTTATAATCCGGTAGTAATAGTTGTCATTTATTTAATTACGATTTTAATTTTTATTTCGATTAATTTTATATCTATTTATAAATATTCGAAAATATCTCCGATTTCCGTAATGAAAAAGAAAGTATAAGAGGTAAAGAATGATAAGATTAATTAATGTGACAAAAAAATACTATAATAAAAAAGAGGGAGAAGTTTATGCCTTAAGGGATTGTAATGTATCCTTTGATAATAAGTCATTTGTGATGATAACCGGTAAATCCGGATCGGGAAAAACAACGTTAATTAACTTGATAGGATCACTAGATATACCTTCAAGTGGCGAAATTTTATATAATGGGGATTCTATATCCTCTAATTATAATAACTATAGAAATCATGTAATTGGGTTTATCTTTCAAGAGCACAACTTATTTCATTATCTAACTGTAAAGGAAAATATAAGATTTTCAATGGAATTACAGGGAATAAATGTTACGGATAAAGAGATAATCGATATTCTTGAAAAAGTATCATTGGCGGAGTGTATAGATAAATACCCGTATGAATTATCGACAGGGCAGCATCAACGTTGTGCAATTGCTAGAGCATTAATAAAATCACCCGAGGTTATAATTGCTGATGAACCCACGGGGTCTTTAGATGAAAAAAATAGTATTCAAATTTTACAATTACTTAAAAAGTTATCTGAAGATTATTTAGTCATAATGGTTACTCACAATCAAGATTACCCTAAAGCCTATGCCGATAGGCATATCGTTTTGGAAAATGGTGTTATTATTAAAGATGAGATTATAAATGATAAGGAATTAAAGTTAGAAGGAAAAACTAAAAAAATTTCCGTTAAGAGTGAAGAAAGACTTAATATTAGGACTAAATTAAATTTAATCAAAAAATTATCTATACATAATTTAAAACATATTATTCTCTCAGTATTCATCTTTAGTATATCGATTTTTCTAATTCATTTATTTTATTCATTTTCAAACATCAATGATAGTAAAATTATTTATGAAACTGTTAATAGCGAATATTCAGATCAAAATTACTATATTAACAACAATATTTCAAGAAATGAAAATAATACTTTTACTATGGTTAATGCCGGCTTTCATTTAGATGAAATTGAAAATATGAAAAAAAAGTATAAAAACGGAAATATTTTACCTATTTACAGAGATAATAATGTTTCTTTTGAGGAATATGTAAACAATTCTAGTGATTGTTTATTTAATGGAGAAAGTTCCGGATTTATTGAAATAAATGATGATATCCTAAATAATTTTGATTTTGAATTAATTGAAGGTAATCTTCCTAAAAGTAGTAGTGAAACTTCTGTCGAAGTAGCAATTACCAAATTTATTTATGAATATATAAAAGAATACGGGATTGGGGAATTCAGCGTATCTAAATATGAAGACATAATAGATAAATCCTTTATTTATAATAGTGTCAATTATAAAATTACGGGAATCATTGACACAAAATATAATATCAATCACTTTACTGACTACTTATTAAAAGAAGATTCTAAGATAGAGAAATATAAAATAGAACAATATAAAAATCTATTGGATACTAATGTACATACATCTTTATTTGTAGCTTCTAATTATTTAGAAAACATTTTTTCTGATAATTCAAGTTATAGGATTAGAGGACTTGACGATACTTTTAGAATAAAAAAATATTTAAATAAATATACATTAACCAGTCAAATTTTCTTAGTAAGCAAATATACAAAAGAGCAAAAAATAGTTTGGGAAAAAGTAGAGCAAGATAGATTAAGTAAGCATGATGTTATAATCGATATTTCATTATTAAAAGTTAACGAAATTAACATAAGGATCAGAGAACTTGTGACATTATATGCACAAAATCATTTTAACGAAATAAGTGATGAATTTAACAAACAATTTCCTGATTCAATCTATTTAGATTATGTAGATTATATTATATCACAGCAAATTAATGCTTATAATCCAGAAATGTCTTATGAATATTTTCAATCAGTTATTCTAAAGGAAGTAATACAAGAAATTAATAATGAAAATCCTACTATTGATATAAGTTCAATTAAAGGGGTATTCAAAGACAAGATTAAAGTTGTTGGGATTGGATTATTAAATGATGGAACTATAACAGTATCCGATGAAAATTATAAATTAATAAAAAATATTTCATTAGGACCTTATAGTTCAATATTGATTAAGTCATCTAATAACTACCAAAAAGATATCAAGTTTATAAAATCTTATTTAGATAATAATAATATAGAAAACTATGCTTTATATTCGTATTATAACTTTAAAACGCTTCATAATTCTTCGAATATATACACCTTATTTTTAATAGCTCTATTTACATTAATAACAGTTATTTTAATATTTTATTTCATAAATGATTTGTTTAAGACACAAATAAAGAATATAGGTTTATATTTAGCGTTAGGAACAAATAAAAAAGATTTAAAACAAATTTATTTTACGATAGTTTCTATTATTATGTTAATAAGCCAATTTGTTAGTATACTCATTTTTGTGATTCTTGTTCCGATATTAAATTCTGTTATTAGAAATAAGTATATTTTATATACAGATGTAATACAGTTAAATTTACAATCAATAATATATACTTTGATCATAACATTATTATTTTATTGCATCTTCTCACGTACATTAGTGGCGGCTATTTTAAATAATAAGTATGTAAAAAAACTTTA
>JAWLBU010000003.1:0-89754 GCA_041687555.1 Haloplasmataceae bacterium
ATATTTTATATACAGATGTAATACAGTTAAATTTACAATCAATAATATATACTTTGATCATAACATTATTATTTTATTGCATCTTCTCACGTACATTAATGGCGGCTATTTTAAATAATAAGTCTGTAAAAAAACTTTACTATCAATAGATGATATAAAAGTTTCCGATGGTTAATCTTGAAAGAGATTCCATTATTAGGAAACTTTTTTTATTGAAAAGAAAAAAAGCAAAATTCTTATTTTAAACATATATTAATATATATTCTTAATTTCTCTTATGATACAATAATTATATAAATAGTTTAGGAGAGTGATAATATGAAAACCACATTTACTTAAGAAATGTAAAGAAATGCAATCAGAAGTTAGGATAAAAGAATGGAATATCATTGAAACAAAAGAGGATATTGATAATCTTTTGTCGGCATCCTTTGGTTTCCATGATACAATTGTTAAAAAAATATATAGTAATGAGGAAGAACAATTAGTAGAGGTAACATTTGATACTACATTGGGTTGTAATATTATTGTAAGGTTTGAAAATGAAGTTGAATTTATGTGTGAAGAAGGTTATGGAAATATAGGGGAAATAATTGGCGCTTCGATTTTTCTTGAAGACGGTTTTGTTTATTGGGTTGATACTGCGGTAGAATCAAGTAAAGATATTGAGCAGGATTACTGTTTTATTAAATCTAGGAAAGTAACATGGAAAATGGAAATTAAATAGTATCTTGGAATAGTGAAGGTTTGTATAGATGTGCTTTAGAACAATGTACTATAGGTAGCTATAGTTATTAAGTGATTATTTTAATAATAGCTTATTGGAATTCTATCAATATAAATAAAAAAGGTTCTAATTACAGAACCTTTTGCATTTCATAATCGGCTAATCTACCTTCATATATCAGTTTAGCTTCGGATATACTGTCAAAGTCCTTTGGTCTTACTAAGGAAACATCCTTATGAAATTTATATATTTGGCTTTCATGTAGTAATTTAGCCACGAATTGAGAACAAAAATAGGAGTTTTTCCGGTTAAATTTGAAACCGAACATAATGGTAAAGATACCTAAATAATTGTATTTATAGTTATTACTGTTCGCGATAAATTTATTTACATGCTGTTTTAACAATTCATATTTATCATCGGATAATGTTAATCGATAGATTCTGCATTTGGCATTTTTAAAGCGTTTAAACACTCCATGATTTATACCTTCAATCACAAATCCACCACCGATGGGTGTAGTAGGTTTTTTGCGTCCGAAACTATAGAATTCTTTTAGACTTATATCAAAGCCGATTGATACATGACTGTAATTTGCCCTTGTATAGACTTTAATAATCTTTGATATTATAGATCCTGAATGACTCATTATAATATATATTTCTTTCATTTTACCACCTACCACTCTTATTTTACTATTTTATCATATCTATTTTATTTGTAAATTAGTTTAAATTAATTTTTTTAAATGTGATTTCAGTCACATTTTTTTCTTTGATATTATCGTATATTACAGATATTAAAGATAAGGAGGAGTAAAGTGAAAAGTAAAATATTTCTTGGCTTATTAAGAGTATGGTTAGGTTGGCAATGGTTAAGTGCAGGATGGAGCAAAGTAACCTCGGATGTATGGACGGGTAAAAATGCGGGTGTGGCGATTACCGGATTTTTGAAAGGTTCTATAGCTAAATCTAGTGGAGCACATCCGGAGGTACATGGTTGGTATGCCGGATTTATCGAAAATATCGCGTTACCGAATACGAAGTTTTTTAGTTATCTTGTGGCTTATGGTGAAGTAGTTACCGGTATTGCGCTTATTATCGGCTCATTTACACTCTTTGCGGTATTGGGCTCAATATTTATGAACTTGAACTATTTATTTGCCGGAACATCAAGTTCTAATCCAGAAATGCTTCTAGTTGGTATATTAATATTGATCTTTTTTGGGAAAGCATCCTTTTACGGAGTTGATTATTATTTAAATCCACTTTTATTTAAGAATTACAATCGTTTTAATAATTTTTTAAAAGAAAAGAAATTTCCACTTCAATTACCAAGGATAGAAAAAAATGATTTCTAGTTTTAGAAATCATTTTTATTATTTTATATTATATTATCCCTTTACCAAATAGTGAGGCAAATACCAATGCCACTATTGTCATTAATTTAATTAATATATTTAATGACGGTCCTGATGTATCCTTAAACGGATCACCTACGGTATCTCCCACAACCGCTGCTTTATGATCATCAGTTCCTTTACGTCCCTCTGCTTCAATAAATTTTTTGGCATTATCCCAAGCTCCCCCCGAGTTTGACATAAATATTGCCATCATAATACCACTTACCAAGGAACCGGCTAACAAACCGGCCAAAGCGGCTTTTCCTAAGATGAAACCGGTTAGTATAGGTGCAAAAACAGCTAGTAAACCGGGAAGTAACATTTCTTTTAAAGCGGCTTTAGTTGATATTTCAACACATTTTGCATATTCCGGTTTTGTTTCTCCTTCCATAATTCCGGGAATTTCACGGAATTGTCGGCGGATTTCCTCAACCATGTAATAACTGGCTCGTCCGACAGAGGACATTGTTAAAGCCGAGAAAAGAAAAGGTAGCATTGCCCCGATTAATAAACCAACGACAATATGCGGACTCAAAAGATCTACTGTTTTTAATTTGGCGACTTGAGCATAAGAGGCAAATAAGGCTAGGGCAGTTAAAGCCGCAGAACCAATGGCAAAACCTTTTCCGACCGCTGCGGTTGTATTTCCTACGGAATCTAATTGGTCAGTGATATCTCTGACCTTATCCGGTAATTTAGCCATCTGAGCTATTCCACCGGCATTATCGGCTATTGGTCCATAGGCATCAATTGCGATGGTATTTCCGACGATTGATAACATTCCTACGGCTGCTAAAGCTATACCATAAAGATCTGCAAACTGATAAGCGATTAGGGTTCCCATACCGATGACTAATACTGGTAAGGCTGTCGAGGTCATTCCTACGGCCAGTCCTGATATAATATTTGTCGCTGGGCCGGTATTTGACTGATCAACGATTTTTCTGACTGAATTGTAACCACTTGAGGTATATACTTCAGTTAAAACTCCGATTATGAGTCCGACAACGAGTCCGGATAATATTGCGCCAAAAGGTTTAATGGAACCAAAAAAGATAATGCTTAGACCAAGTGATGCGAAAATTGTAATTCCGGCGCTGGCATAAGTACCATATTTCAATTGTTTATGTGGTGACGAATTATCATTACCTTTAACAAACAATGATCCGAAAATGGTAGCGATAATACCGATTGCCGCGATTAAAATCGGGAATAAGGCAAAGGTCATTTTAGCAGTACCATAATCATCAAACTTACTAACTATCTCACGTAATGGATTTGTTTCGTCTACTATTGGCATGGCCATCGAGTAACTTAATGTGATGGTAGCGATAATTGAACCGACATAGGATTCAAATAAATCAGCACCCATTCCTGCAACGTCTCCGACATTATCACCAACGTTATCGGCAATGACAGAAGGATTTCGCGGGTCATCTTCCGGAATTCCGGCTTCTATTTTACCGACTAAATCGGCACCAACATCGGCTGCTTTAGTATAGATTCCGCCACCGACCCGGCCAAATAAAGCGATTGATGATGCTCCTAAGCCAAAACCATTGATAACATCCTGAATGCTTACTAAAGAGTCCTTCAAGATAATAGTTTCAAAAGCATAGACTAAACCAATTCCGAATAGTCCCAATCCCACAACGCACATTCCCATGATAGAACCGCCGCTAAAGGCGATGAGCAATGCCTTATTCATTCCTTGATCATTAGCAGCAGCTGCACAACGGGCATTAGCATTTGTCGCTGCCTTCATACCGATATAACCAGCAAGTGCTGATAAGAAAGCTCCGAATAAGAAGTTAATAGCAGTTAACCAGGCATTTAATCCGCTGATATTTTCCGACAATGGTGTCAATAATCCGATTAATAAAAAGACAACACCAGCAAAAAAAACGAGTATTTTATACTCTTTAGCGATAAATGCCATTGCTCCCTCTTTAATAAATGATTGAATTTCAATCATTTGTTCATTACCATTAGGTGCTTTTTTAATTCTGTTATATAATACGGCTGCGTATAATAGTCCAATGACACCGATAGCAATAGCGGCATATATTAAGTTTGCCATGTAATAATATACCTCCTAAAATAAATTCGTTACTTATATTAGAATTATAACAAAATCTGAATAATTTGGCAAATACTTCCAGATTATTTATTCCGATTTTCCTACTATTATATAGTATTTTCGTATTTAAATTAAATTCTACAAAAATCTATTATAAATTGTATAAAAGTGTGCTATAATTCTAATGATATATTTTTAAAGGGTGATTGATTTTGAATGATAATCAAATTAGCAACAATAAATTAAAAATGCCCCATATGTTTCAAAAAAATCATCAAGATTCAAGTGATATAGAGTTATTGTCCGAACATCGGGAAAACTTAGCCAAGATTATGAAAAGTTATCGGAGTTATCATGAAAAAGGGACGGACATCAACGCTAATTCTGTGGTCGATAGCTTAAAAAATTTGTTAGCACTGCATAATATAAATGAAACGACTTCATTATATAACTATTTAGCTGAAATAAAAATCAAATATCTTAACGAAATTTCTGATACTCCTATTGAAGAAAGCATAGAAGAAGAAGTAGAATTAGAATTGGAACAAATTGTCGAAGAAAAGGTAGAGCATGTTGATATGGACGACATATTTAAATCTACCGAACAGGAAATACTTAATGCCAAAGACCAAAAGTCATTGTTAATGAGTTTAATTGCTGATATTAATGTTAATTCATCCAGTAAAACCAAATATGATGATACTCAGTTTGAGAGAAATATAAAGGAAATGATTGACGAGACCATTATGGATAAGGATGAAGTATTTACCGAAGATAATAATGACGAAGAAGTACATTCTAGGAAAATAAGATCCGGTCTCCTTTTAATTATTATTTTTATCCTTTTAGGAGTGGCAGTTTACTTAAATAGAGATACAATCATGGATTTGTTTAAGTATCTTAATATAAAATAATAGGAGGAATCATGAATTATATTAGTGTAGCAATCGATGGACCAGCCGGAGCAGGAAAAAGTACTATTGCGAAAAAGTTGGCACAAAGATTAAATTATGTATATGTTG
Source organism: Haloplasmataceae bacterium (assembly GCA_041687555.1). Classification (GTDB taxonomy): domain Bacteria; phylum Bacillota_I; class Bacilli_A; order Haloplasmatales; family Haloplasmataceae; genus JAWLBU01. The sequence continues at coordinate 5,232 of JAWLBU010000003.1, forward strand.
ATACGGGGGCGATGTATCGGGCTATTACTTACAAAGCCTTACAGTTAGGTATAGATATTAACGATGAGGTAAACTATGATTTTCTTAATTCAATTAAGTTAGTTCTGACTCCTGATAATAAGGTTTTTATTGATGACATCGACATTACAAAAGAAATCCGCAGTCGCGAGGTTTCAAACAGTGTGTCGGTAGTAGCGTCAAAAAAAATAGTTCGCGATAAAATCGTACCAATGCAAAGAGCAATTGCTTGTGATAACAATGTTATTATGGATGGGAGGGATATCGGAACTAACGTATTGAAGGATGCAACGTTTAAATTCTATTTGACTGCATCAGCTGAAGAACGTGCTAAAAGAAGATATTTAGAGTTAAAAGAAAAAAATCTGGAAGTTGATTTGGCTGAAATAAAAAAAGAAATTCTACAACGGGATGAATTTGATTCACATCGCGAATTAAATCCGTTAATTAAGGCAGAGGATGCTCTTGAGATAGATACATCAAATCTCACAATCGACGAAGTTGTAGATAAATTGATAGATATTATTTTAGGGAAGGTGACTGAAATGAGTGAAAAAGGAATCTATGAAATAAGAAAATACAGAATAGGACAAATAGTTGAAGGAACAGTAGTTGATGTTACGGATAATGAAGTATTGGTTGATTTTCAATATGCAACGGAGGGACGAATTTATTTAAATCAGTTAACGTTAAATGATATCAGCAGTGCTAAGGAAATGTATAAAGTTGGGGATACGATTAAGGCAAAAATTAAAAAGATCGATGATGAGGTTGCTTTATTGTCACGTATAGATCTGGAAAAAGAACAAAACATCCATAAATTGGAAAATAAATTTAATCATAAAAATATTGTTTCAGGTAAAGTAGTCAGTTCACAAAAAAATGTTTATATCGTAAGAATATATGGTATTGATTGTATAATGCCAAAAAATGAAGTGGATGTTGACGCTAATTTTGACGGTGACTCATTATTAAATGAAACAATTAAAGTGAAAATAATTGAAATGAAAAATGATAAAAAAGGTATGAAAGTAGTTGTATCTCGCAGAGCGGTAATTGCCGGTGAAATTTATAAAGAAAAAGTAAATTACTTTAAAGGTATCGAATTAGATGCCGTTTATGAAGGTGAAGTAGTAAGAGTGGAACGTTACGGCTTATTAGTAGTCGCACATAATTATCAGGGATTAGTTCCTATAAGAGAGATTTCCCACTTACCATTCCAAGATGTTTCCGAAGTTGCCAAAATCGGAGATAAAGTCAATGTGAAGGTAATCGATAAGAATGAAGAAAAACTTCAAGTTTTATTTTCCATAAAAGCGTTGCTTCCAAAACCATGGGAAATCGTAGGACAAAATGTTAAAGAAGGAGACGTTATAGAAGGTACGGTTGTCCGCATCACTGATTTCGGTGCTTTTGTCAATGTTTACCCTTATGTTGATGGCTTGCTGCATAAAAATGAATATTCCTATAAACCTAATGTCAATATGTTTGACCATATCGCAATTGGTCAGAAAATAAAGGTAAAGGTAACAAGAATCGATGCAAATCACGAAAAATTGTCCTTATCCGTAAAAGCGTTAAAAGATAACCCTTGGTATTCATGCAATATAAAACAATATGATATTGTTGAGGTAAAAGTAGACAGATTTATCGACGGTGATGCAATCGTCGTATATGTGGAAGATGTTGAGGGATTATTACCTAAGAATCAAATAAGCGCGGAAAGAAAAATTTCTCGCGCCGAAGAAGAATTATCCGTTGGTCAGACAATTAAAGTAAAAGTAATGGAATTTAATCCTGAGGAACAAAAATTCTCGGTAAGCATCAGAAAAATTAAGGAAGATGCTGAAAGAAAAGAGTTCTTAAAGTATATGAAAGAACAGGAAAATGTGAAGAATGATACATTAGGTGACATGTTTGGCGATAAACTAAAAGGATTATTAAAAACTGAAGAATAATAAATGCAGGTGAAAACATATGTTACCAGTTGTGGCGATAGTGGGACGTCCTAATTGTGGGAAGTCCACTATTTTTAATCGGATAATCGGACAAAGATTATCCATTGTTGAAGATGTACCGGGTGTTACCAGGGATCGAATTTATTCGCAGGCGGAATGGCTGGGTAATAAATTTAACCTGATAGACACCGGTGGAATCGAAATTTCCGATGAGCCTTTTCTGACACAGATAAAAGAGCAGGCAGAAATCGCCATAGATGAAGCCGATGTCATTTTACTCGTCTGCAGTGTAAGAGACGGTGTGACTCCTAGTGATGAATTTGTCGCCAATCTTTTATACAAAAGCAAAAAGAATGTCATATGTGTCGTAAATAAAGTTGATGATATCAGTTTTAAGGAAAATGTTTATGAATTTTATACTTTAGGGTTTGAAGATGTGATTGCCGTTTCTTCTACTCATGGTATTGGGTTTGGTGATTTACTCGATGCCATCGTTCAGAAGTTACCGAAAATACATAGTATTGAATATGATAAAGAAACAATAAAGTTTTGTTTGATTGGTCGTCCTAATGTAGGAAAGTCGACGCTGACCAATGTTATATTGGGCGAAGAAAGGGTAATCGTCAGCGATATTGCGGGGACTACTCGTGATGCTATTGATTCGGAATTTGTGAAGGACGGGCGTCATTATGTCGTCATCGATACGGCGGGTATGCGCAAAAAGGGAAAAGTTTATGAGTCCACGGAAAAATACAGTGTTCTTCGCGCCATGTCGGCAATAGATCGAAGCGATGTCTGCGTCGTGGTCTTAAATGCTACCGAGGGTATAATCGATTACGATAAAAGTATTGCCGGATTTGCGCATAATAATAATAAAGCCGTGATTCTATGTGTAAACAAATGGGATGCGATTGAAAAAACAGATAAAACGATGAATGAATGGATTGAAGATATAAGACGGGAATTTCTTTTTTTGGACTATGCTCCGATTGTTTTTCTCAGTGCTAAAGAAAATAAACGGGTACAGACATTATTTGCGGCTTTATTACAGGTGTTTGAGAATTATCAACGCCGGGTTCCGACTAATGTCTTAAATGAAGTAATCTTAGATGCCGCCAGTTTAAATCCCGCACCAACACATAATGGCGGTAAATTAAGAATTTACTATGTGACTCAAGTAGATATTAAACCGCCGACCTTCGTCTTATTTGTCAATAACCCTAATTATTTACACTTTTCCTACGAACGGTTTATCGATAATAAATTAAGAGAAAATTTTGATTTTACTGGTACTCCGATAAAAATAATTGCGAGAATTCGCGAATAGAGGTGAATGTTTAATGAGTATTATCACAATAATTGGTGCAGGCAGTTGGGGAAGCGGATTATCACTTTTGTTATCAGACAATAAACATCAGGTTAAGGTTTATGATCTTGACAAATCATTAATCGAGGAAATTAACACCAAGCATACCAATGAAAGATACTTACCCGGTGCCAAATTACCGGACAATGTCGCGGGCTACGCTGATTTAAAAGAAGCGCTTAAGGATAGTGAAGTGGTACTTACCGTTGTACCTACTAAAGTTATCAGACAAGCTTTACAAAATATTAACGAGGTATTGGACCATCCCGTAATTTTTGTCAATGCCAGCAAGGGTATTGAACCTAAAACATTTAAGCGGGTATCCGAAATTGTCAAAAAAGAAATAAATCCTGAATATATTAAAGGCTTTGTTGCGTTAACCGGACCTTCACATGCGGAAGAGGTCATCAAACGGATGTTGACATCGGTTACGGCAGCAAGCGATGATATGGAGCTAGCTAAGAAAGTACAAGAAATATTTAATAATGAGGAATATTTCCGTGTGTATACCATAAATGATTTAATCGGTGCCGAACTTGGAGGTTCCTTGAAAAATATTATTGCCTTAGCGGCAGGTATCCTTACAGGTTTGGGTTATGGAGATAATGCCAAGGCAGCTTTAATAACAAGAGGATTTGCCGAAATGAAGCGCTTAGCGGTTAAAGCGGGTGCCAAGGAAGAAACATTATATGGTTTGACAGGCATAGGTGATTTAATTGTAACTGCTACTAGTTTACATAGCCGTAATTATCAGGCGGGATTAAAGATTGGCAGTGGCAAAAACTTAAAGGAAACCCTAGCGTCAATGACCATGGTCGTTGAGGGTGTAAGAAGCTGTGAAGCCGCATATCAGTGGGCAAAGGAACTTGGTGTTGAGATGCCGATTACTTTTGCGGTTTATGATGTGTTATTTAATGAACGTGAACCTATGGATGTTATTAAAGAATTAATGCAAAGAGACTTAAAGTCCGAGTAAAACAAAAGTTAAAATCACATTACCTCTCTACTTATCATATACTTAATATGAAATTAAAGTAGGAGGTTTTTATTTTGTTTAAAAATGTTTTTGATGAGATTAACAAAAAAACGAATATTGATAAAGAGACGATTTTTGATATTGCTGACAGTATAAAGAATGCCGATTTAAGCAATGAGGCAGTATTAAGAAAATTAATCCGTGATATCGCTAAAATCGCAAACAAACCCGTACCTAAAGACTTAGAGGACAGTATTGTGAAGAAAATCAAAAAAGATGGTGTACCATCCAATTTCAATGACTTGTTTTAATGAACTTGGGATTTTTCCTAAGTTTTTTAATTTTTAAGCAAAAAAAGTAAAAAATTAGAATTTATATATAAGTTTTTCATTTATTTTTGAATATATGGGCAAATAAAAAAATATAATATTGTGAGAAGAATTTAGAAAGCGAGGAGTAATATGAGCGAAGAATATATTCGTGATATAGTCGAACGTACGTCTAATGAACTATATTTAGGTGTCGTTGGACCTGTACGTTCTGGGAAATCTACTTTTATTCGTAAATTTATTGAATCGTTAATCTTGCCAAATATCAAAGATGAAAATCTTTATCGAAAAGTCGTAGATGAACTACCTCAAGCAGGTGACGGCAGAACGATAATGACTACGGAGCCTAAATTTATCCCGAATCAGATTATCAATATTAACTTAGATGATTTAGATGTAAAAGTACGTTTGGTAGATTGTGTCGGTTTTGTTATCCCAAATTCAAAAGGCTATCAGGATGAGGATGGCCCTAGAATGGTCCATACACCATGGTTTGAGGATCCTATTCCGTTTAAAGAAGCGGCAGAAATCGGTACGAAAAAGGTCATTGAGGATCATTCGACAATCGGAATAGTAATGACGACGGACGGTTCAATTTGTGACTTTTCCAGAGAGGATTATGTTGAGGCGGAAGAAAGAACAATCAACAGTTTAAAACAAATTAGCAAGCCGTTCATCGTGATTCTAAACAGCAGACACCCGCAAAAAGAGGAGACACAAAATTTACGGGATGCCTTAATGGAAAAATACGATGTTCCTGTTTTACCTTTATCTGTTGAGAATATTTCCTTACGTGATGTAAATAAGGTATTAAAAGAAGCATTATATGAATTTAAAATTAGAGAATTAAATATTAAAGTGCCAAGCTGGATAAGTGTGCTTAAGGAAGATCACAGCGTAAAAAGGCAATTTAACGATGTAATTCAAAATTTAAGCGATGAGTATCAAAAACTACGCGAGGTTAATAAAATCGTCGAACGTCTAAAGGATAATGAGTTTATTAGCGACGTTCAGCTTACGGCGATTGATCCTGCGGTTGGTTCGGCAGAAATTACCGTGGTATGCAAAGATGATTTATATAATGAGATAATTGAATCAATAATTGGTCATAAATTAGAAGATCGCGGTGATTTTATCTCAATTCTTCAAGATTACAGCATAGCAAAGCGGGAATATGATAGTATTGGTATTGCGCTTCAAATGGTTCGTCAATCAGGATATGGTATCGCTACTCCTAGAGTGGAGGATATGAAGTTAGACAAACCTGAAGTCGTTAAACAAGGAAGTCGGTATGGAGTCAAATTACGTGCAATTGCGCCTTCTATCCATATGATAAAGGTTGAGGTGGACTCAACATTTGAACCTATTATCGGTACGGAACAACAAAGTCAAGACTTAATCGATTACATAATGCGTGACTATGACAATAATCCATTATCTGTGTGGAAAAAGGAAATTTTTGGTCGTTCCTTAGATTCCTTAGTAATTGACGGAATAAATGCGAAGTTATTCGTTTTACCTGATAAGGCTAGATTAAAATTCAGAGACACCTTGGAAAAGATAATAAATAAAGGTTCCGGAGGTCTGATTGCGATAATTTTATGATTTAATTGAAAAAATTCAAGTATAATATAAAAAAAAAGATAAAAAATATAAACATAGATATTGTATATTGTCAAAAATTATGTTATATTATTTGAGTCACATATAAAGGAGGCGTAGTTATGAACAAGTCACAATTAATTAGCGTTGTAGCAGAAAAGACAGAGATGAAAAAGAAGGACGTAGAATTAGTAGTCGACACAATGATTAACTCTATCTATGATACTTTAAAGGTACGTGATAAAGTTACAATCTCTGGTTTTGGAACATTTGAAACGAAACATCGACAAGAAAGAAACGGAGTTAACCCAAAAACAGGAGAAAAGATCATTGTGACAGAAGCTATTTTACCTATCTTCAAAGCTGGCAAAACGTTCAAAGAAGAAGTGAAATAATATTATTTAAAGGGTAAAAATGAACCTACTACTAAAATAATCAGGTAGTAGGTTTTTTCATTTATATTTTATTAATCAAAGTGTTTTAAAATCAATATAATAGTAGTAGTAAGGATTAGTGAGGGTTAATATGAATAGATTTTATATGAAATTCCTCTTATTAATTTCACTTATTATTTTACTTGTTTTATTAATCAGCAATAATCATCTTTTATATAAAATAGAAGCATTAATGCTTGAAATAATCAATAATTCACAGCCTACGGTATCATTAGAACTAAATTATTTATCGTCCAATATCAAAAAATATTATAATGATAAACAGAAAATAAATAATTTACGCAATAATATCAGTATTGAGGAATTAAGGGAAATGGTTGATTCCAATAAATTAAAAAAAGCTCGAAAAGCCAGTTTTCACAATATAAATGACTGCGGGAATCTGAAATATTTAAGTAAGGACGGACATTTTGAGTATATTGTCAAGGCTACACGGGATGAGGACGGTAAGTATCTATTTATCGATATCGTAAAAGATCCGATTAATCGGGGTACTTATAATTTCTTTAATCAGGAAGGTAACTGGTGGAATAGGCTTCTTCATCACGTGGATGTGAATTTATGGTTGTTATATGGAACAGGATATGATGATAAATCAACTATTAGCGACCGCTTATTCTTTTATTTTACCAGAAAAGGTGAATGTGGTGATGATGATGAAGACTAAAGTTATTTTACTTGTTATTACGGTAATTTGTCTAAGCATTGGTTATTTTATCTATCATATTAATAGGGATAATGGTAAGGAAAATTCAAGAGCCTGTCAAAAGGTTAGTGATATTAATTCGGTAAATGAAGTGCTTTTACCCATTTCCTGTCCTGTAGGTAAAATGTTTGTAGATAATATTGTGGGCTACAGTAATTTAAATGGTGAGATTGTATTAGCGGATGAGGATTGGACAAATGCCTCATATTTTTATGATAATCAGTTTGCGATAGTCACAAATAAGGAATATCTTGACGGAATCATTAATAAAAAGGGGAGATATATCCTAGACTATGAATATTATAATATCAATTATTTAGGGGAAAACGCCTATTTTTTGAAAAAGGATATTGACGGGAAGGTGCATTATTATTTCGGCACATATAGTGAAGGATTAATGAACATTACCGAGGTGATGTACAAATATATTTATGATTTTAGTGAAGGATTGGCGGCGGCAATATTAAAAGATCAAGATAAAATTGGCTTTATTAATCGGAAGGGCGAAGTTATTATTCCTTTTATATATGACCGTCATCCGCATTTATCACATCAATTTCATAATGATAAGGTTGTTGTGAGTATGAATGGTCATATGGGAGTAATAAATCGGGATAATGAAATTGTCATTCCTTTTATCTATGATTATATCGAACAGGATAGCACGGATGATGAATTTATTGAATTTTGTGAGAATGGTATGTGGGGATTAATGAATAATCAGTATCAGGAAGTCTTAAAACCGATATATAAAGCCATGGGCAAAGCTTCGGAACATATCGTAGCCGTCAGTATAAATCAGGAGGATTTTGCTTTTATTGATTTAAGGTCCCAGGAACTAATAACCGATTATCTTTATAAAAAAGTGGATGGTGAACACTTTATTGATAATTACAATTATTTTAACCATAATTATTCCGTGGTGACGAAGGATCAAGAGACATTCAATTTAATCACTAAAGATGGTAAGGAAGTATTTACGGAGGATTATTTGGGGATTAAGGTGATGAGTGAGACCGAGATTTTGGTTAAATATGCTGAAGAGCTTTACTATTTGTATGATTTGGATGCTGAAGAGATTATCGAGTTTACCGGTCATGATATTATTACCTATCCCGGATTTTCGTTAATTTCCATATGTAATGAATATTATGAGGACGGGGCGTATTTATATCAATTATATGATCTCTCAGGACAGGAAATAATACCGGGGTTAAAGATCTATGATTATATGACCGGGGTTAAGATCGGTAATCAATCTTATTTAGCTTTTAACGGAGAAATCAATAATAAACATTTTAGTTCATTTTTGGATGAAAATCTAAGGATTATTTGGCAACCATAATGAAAAAATGTAAGAATTATGATAAAATATAAGAAAAAATTGGATGTGAAAATATGCGTTATATTAGCAGCGGACATTCCCATGGAAAACAGATAACAATAATACTGGAAGGCATTCCAAGTAATGTCGTCATTGATCCTATAAAAATAAATGAAGCTTTGAAATTACGACAATTCGGTTACGGACGAAGCGGGAGAATGCAAATTGAATGTGATAGTGTAGATATACCTTCGGGTGTGTTATACGGAAAAACGACGGGAGCACCAATCACCTTGGTGATAAAAAATCGGGATTATCAAAATCACTCGGAATATATGGACCCGTTTTCATTTGCAGAGGTCAACAAAATACAGGTTCCGCGGCCGGGTCATGCCGACTTGGTCGGTGCGATAAAATATCATCAGGATGATATGCGGGTTGTTTTTGAAAGAGCATCCGCGCGGGAAACCGTATCGCGTGTCGTTGTTGGGGCTATTTGTGAACAAATATTGGAAAAGCTGGGGATTACCTTAAGAAGCTATGTGACAAATATCGGGGGAATTGAATTAGCCGATGATTTTGATTTAGATTATCTTAAGTTATCTGAAGTTTTAATGCCAAGTAAAAAAAGCAGCTTGGCTGCCATAAAAAAGATTGATGAGGCAAAAGCTAAAAAAGATACGTTAGGCGGGGTGTGCCTTGTTGAAGTATTTAATGTTCCGATCGGACTAGGAAGCTATGTGTCACATGAGGACAAATTGGATGGGAAAATAGCCCAGGCTGTTTTAAGCATTCAATCCTGTAAAGGCATCGAATTTGGCGACGGTTTTGCTTTGGCTAATCGCTATGGCAGTGATGTTCATGATGAAATATATTATCACAACGGATATTTTCGAAATAGCAATCATTATGGCGGCTTTGAAGGCGGCATGACTACGGGTATGCCGATAGTCATAAAAGCTGTGTTTAAACCTGTACCGACTTTAATGGATCCTTTAAAATCGGTTAATATCATCACGAAAAAAGAAGCATTATCACATATCGAACGCAGTGACGTGTGTGTTGTTCCCGCCGCTAGTGTTATTTGTATGTATACCGTTGCCATCGAAATTACCAAAGCCATCTTGGCGCAATTTACCTCCGATACCATTGAACAGTTAATTGAAGCAGTGGGAAATTACCGTGAATATACAAAGAGGTTTTACCATGAAAAAAATAGTGATTGATGCCATAGACCAAAGTTACGAAGTATTTATCGGTGATGTCATCTCGGTGGTTAAAGAATTTGTATGTACGGATAAAGAAATTCTCTTAATCACCGATGAAACGGTAAAGGAGTTGCATGTGGCAGCCTTACAAAATGAGATTGATATCAAGTATCTATTTGTGCTAGGTAAGCGTCCGGAAGATCATAAAAATCTAGCTATCTATGAAAAATGCGTGGAATATGCCATGAGCAATCATTTAGACCGTAATATTCTGGTAATAGCATTTGGTGGCGGTGCGGTTACTGATTTTGCCGGTTTTTTTGCTTCTACTTATAAAAGAGGAGTTTCCGTAATCCATATACCAACCACCTTACTTTCTCATGACAGTGCGATTGGTGGAAAAACAGCCCTAAATGCCGGAAAGACGAAAAATGTCATCGGCACGATTTATCAACCCAAGGCCGTGATCTACCATCTACCGTTTTTAAATACTCTACCTTTACCTGAAATATTAAGTGGTTTCGGTGAAATTATTAAGCATGATTTACTATCCGAGGGATATTTAATTCAGGAAGTGCTTGATACGAAACAACTACTACAGGATTTTCTCTTAGACCCGGATAAATTGACGGAAATTATCTATCGAAGCATATTAGTAAAAAAAATGTATATTGAAATGGATATCTATGATAAATTAGGGAAGCGCCAGTATTTAAATTTTGGACACACACTTGGACATGCCTTAGAAATTCTCTACCGGATGAGCCATGGCGAGGCAATCAGTTTTGGCATGTGTTTTGCGATCTTTTTGGAGAATCAGCAATTTGCCCTTCATTTATATAAAAAATTAAAAGCTTGGGGATATTTTACCGGAAAGATCGTTTTTAATATTGATGAGATTACGGAAGTCATGAAAAATGATAAGAAAAATGATCATGATTTGTTTAAGTTTATTTCCCTTAAGGATATAGGTGAACCCTTCGTAATATACTTAACGACAAATGAGTTCAAGGATAAATTTGCGCAGTTTTTGAGGTTAGGAAGATGAGGCTATCAGGTGAAATTTTTCCTCCCGGTGATAAATCGATTACCCATCGGGCTTTAATGTTAAATGCGATTAGCTATGGTAAGGCTAAAATTTCTCATGCGTTACTTAGTGAGGATATTTATGCGACAATTTCGCTTTTAAAAGCATTGGGCGTAAAAATCACAATGGATAATGATTCTCTTACCGTTATCGGTAATGGATTTGAAGGGTTAATGCCTCCAGATAAATTACTTGATTGTAGGAATTCCGGAACTACTGCCCGACTTTTTTTGGGGCTATTATCGGGACTTAACTTTAGCTCTGCTTTAATAGGTGATTCCTCTCTGTCAAAACGTCCTATGGGAAGAGTGGTGAAATATCTCAATCAACTAAATGGAATTATTACATTAACGGATAATAATTACCTGCCGGCAAAAATCTTTCCTTCGGAAATAAAGGCTAATGAAATTAATTTAGATGTAAAAAGCGCGCAGGTTAAATCAGCAATTTTGTTAGCGGCCTTAAAAAACCCGGATATTTCCATAATCCATGAAATAAGTCCGACAAGAAATCATACGGAACTGATGCTTAAATATTTGGGAGCTGATATTACCGTCAATGATCTTTCGATCTTTGTTTCCGGAAAAAAGAAATTATCGGCTAGTGATATCATCGTACCAGGAGATATCTCAAGCGCAGCTTTTTTTATTGTCGGTTGTCTAATTGTCCCCGATAGTGAAATAGTTATAAGGAATTGTGGTATAAACCCGACAAGAACTGGAATATTACAAGTATTAGATCAGATTGGTGCCGATTATGAAATAAAAAACAGGAGGACTGTATGTAATGAGGCAGTCGGTGATATCTATCTTAGATATACAAAAAATTTGCGACCTTTTAGGTTGGACAAGGAATTAATACCGCTTTTAATCGATGAAATTCCGGTATTAGCACTTTTGGCTACGCAAATCGAGGAAACATCGATTATCAGGGATGCTTTAGAATTAAGAGTAAAGGAATCCGATCGAATCAAGAGTGTAAAGGAAACTCTAACGAGTTTGGGTGCAGATATTGAGGAGCTAAGTGACGGGTTTGTCATTACGGGGAAAAGTAAGTTAAGACCGAATACGGTAAATACTTATAATGACCATAGAATTAGTATGATGTTAAAAATCGCCAAATTACTCTGTAATAATCTTAATATCATAAATCCGGACTCTGATAAGATCTCGTATCCCGATTTTGAAAATGATTTGAAGAAACTCCTTAAATAGGTTATTAAAGCGATATCCCTATCATAAATTGAGGTAGGGAGGTCTTTTTATGGGAACTGTTTATGTTATTTTGATTTTGTTTATCCCTGTTGTTTTAGTAACAAGCTATGTTTATGTAAGTAAGCGTCATTATGAAAGAACCCATCTAAGAAAAAAAGCGAAATACACGATTAAGAGGAAGTAGTATGAGAATAGCAATAAGCGGTATTTCCGGGAAAATGGGAGCTTACTTATTTAACTATTTAAAAGAAAAAAAAGAGTATAAGGTTGTGTGTGGTATATCAAGACAAAATTTAGATTTGGGTATACCCGTGTATCGAGATTTTAAAGTTTGTTTGGAGAAAGAACAGTTTGATACTTTAATTGATTTTACATGCTATCCCGTATGTTTGGATTTTGTAAAACTGGCATTGGCTCATAAGATTAACGTAATTAGCGGGACAACGGGCTATAAAAAATATGATGCCCAACAGCTGGCTTATATGGCTAAAAAATTTCAGGTCGGAATAATTATTTCACCTAATTTTTCTTTGATTAATAAGGAAGTGGCCGAACTAATCACGCAAATTAAAAATTATTTTCCGTTTGTCGAAATTATTGAGGAACATAATATTCATAAAAAGGATAAACCAAGCGGTACGGCAAAGTATTTTGCCAAATTGCTTGATGTCAGCAGGGATCGCGTTCATTCTATACGCATACCCGGAATAATAGCGAATCATCATATAATCTTTGCCGATAATAATCAAAGCATTGTCGTAAGTCATAAAATTACGAATCGGCAGGCTTTTATTAACGGGGTTGAACATGCGTTAATTGAGGTGACAAACTATCAGACAATCGATATTATGATTTAGGTGATAAAATGAGTAGGATAAATGATGCAAAAAAATTAATGGCAAAATTACACAAGTTTGGTTATGAAGCATACATTGTAGGCGGCTTTGTCAGGGACTATCTGTTGGGAAAAACAAATTCCGATATTGATATCGCAACTAATGCAACCCCGGATATCGTAAAAGCCATGTTTAAAAGGACAATATTAACCGGTATAAAACATGGTACTGTGACCGTAATTTATAATGGCGCCCATTATGAGATAACCACATATCGCACGGAAGGTGCCTATATTAATAACCGTAAACCGGAGGAAGTGTATTTTGTATCCAGTTTGGAAGAAGACATTAAAAGACGGGATTTTACGATGAATGCTATAGCCCTTTCCATTGATGGTAAGATAATCGATTATGTTAACGGTAGGGAGGATATAAAGCGGAAATTAATCAAAGCTGTCGGAGATCCTTATTTACGATTCAGCGAGGATGCACTTCGCATGTTAAGGGCTTTTCGGTTTGTCTCCGTTTTAGGCTTTTCAATCGATAACCATTCTAAGCTAGCAATAATAAAGCACGGTCATTTAGTCAAAAATATCTCCTATGAACGAATATTAAAGGAAATCGAATATATTATCAAAGGCCCTTATATGCTTAATGCCGTTGATAGTTTAATTGAATTATCCTTTAATAATCATTTGCCGATCTTTTCCGGCGGATTTTTCACAATTCACAAAACGAGAATCATCCCTGAGGACTTAACGGAATTCTTGGCAATTTGTGCCGTTACTTCAAGTATCGAGGAAATACTAACTCTTCCGATTTCCAATCAAATAAAAAAAGACATTTCTTTAGTATATGAAATGTATAATTTGGATATCTGTCATTTTTCTCCGCTCGTTTTATTTCGCAACGGCTTGAAAAGTGCCTTTATAACAAATAAACTAAATGTCTTTTTGAAAAATAAAGCGGATAATGCTCGGGAAATAAATGAAATATATGAAGCAATGCCGATACATAAAGTCTGTGATTTAGCTTTCAAAGGCGAAGATCTGATAAAGATTTTTAAGGATAAAAAACCCGGTAGTTGGATTGGCGAGATTATCGATGATTTATGTTTAAAGGTCTTATTAGGAGAGTTAACTAACGAGAAGGATGTATTACAAAAATACGTTTTTGATAAATATATATAGGTTTTTTAGTGAGATTATCAAATTTTATTTTAATGTAAAATTTCGACAATTTTAGTTACCAAATTCAGTAAGTTATGCTATAATAATTTTACACGAAAAAATCGGAGATGATGATATGGAGAATCAGTTCATAACTAAATTAATTAAGAATCGCTTAATTAATGTTAAGGATTATATCATTAATAATTACGTTAAATTGGGACTGGACGAAAAAGAAGCGATGTGTTTGATTCATATTTACAATTTAAGCGAGGCAGGAGAACATTTTTTATCCATACATCAGCTGCAAAATAAAATGTCGTTAGAGTTTGTTGATTGTTCTAACTTAGTATATAAATTAGTCCAAAAACAATTCATTGCCTTTGATATGATTATAGAAGACAGCGGTAAACGCAAGGAAAGATTTACTTTGGAACCTTTTTATCAATATATTATGACCAGCTTATTAAATGAGAAGGATAAAAAAAGACTGGGGGACATGGAAAATGAAATCAGCGACCTGGTTCTTTTTATTGAAACGGAGTTTGGCAGGACATTATCTTCCTTTGAGATGCAGATGATTGCTTCCTGGATTAAGGAAGACGGTTATGATATCGGTTTAATTAAGCTGGCATTGAAAGAAGCGATTATTTCTTCAGCATATAATTTAAAATATGTTGACAGAATCTTACTTAACTGGCAGCAAAAAAATATTCGGACCGTGGAAGAAGCAAGGGATTACACCAAAACTTTTAAGCGTTATGAAATGCCTAAGAAAGATACTGTTAAAAATGATGAGGAAGTTTATGTATCATGGATGAAGTAGCAAAACGCCTCACTCAGACATTTGCTGAGATGTATCCCAATGCTCATTGTGAACTTAATCATGAAAATCATTTCGAATTACTTGTAGCCGTTATTTTATCCGCACAAACTACGGATAAAGGTGTTAATAAGGTAACGGAAACACTATTTAAGAAGTTTAGGACACCGGAGGATTTTCATAGGGCTAAGCTTTCCGAAATTGAAAATGAAATCAGGACTTTGGGTTTATATAAAAATAAAGCGAAAAATCTGAAAAAAATGGCGGAAATGCTAATAACTGAGTTTCAAGGTCAAGTACCTCAGAATGAAGAAGATCTCTTAAGATTACCGGGGGTCGGCAGAAAAACGGCAAACGTTATTATGTCGGTAGCCTTTAATAAACCTGCATTTGCGGTTGATACTCATGTGGAAAGAATAAGCAAACGGTTAAATATTGCTTTAGAGAGTGATTCAGTGACAGCGGTGGAAAAGAAATTGAAGGCTTATTTTCCCAAGGAAAATTGGAATAAGCTGCATCATCAGATGATCTTCTTCGGAAGATATCATTGTTTGGCTCGTAACCCCAAATGCGGGGAATGTCGTTTGATGGATATATGTCGGTATTATCAGGAAATAAAAAACAAATAATGTCAGGGGATGTAATCCTATATGGCATTTTTTTTAGGAGTGAAAATGATGTTTAATAGTATTAATGAATTTTTTGATTGGTTGGGTTCGCAAAACAAGTTTTCCATTAAACTGCATTTGACAAGAATAAAAAGAGCCTGTGAACTGCTCGGGAATCCGCAAAATGATGTCAAATCAGTGCACATAGCCGGAACAAACGGAAAAGGGTCGACCGTTAATTATATCGCTAATCTGCTAATGGCCTCCGGATTTAATGTGGGGATATATATATCGCCATATATCATTTCTTTTAATGAAAGAATTCAAATAAACAATGAATACATCAGTGATGAAGATATCTTGAAATATGCTAATCTTATCTATCCCGTAATTAAGCAGGTGGAAACAGAATTACAGGATGAATTAACAGAATTTGAGGTTATCACACTCCTCTCATTTGTTTATTTTAAGGATAAAAAAGTGGATTATGTTGTGTATGAAGTAGGATTGGGCGGAAGATATGATGCGACTAACGTCATCACACCACTAGCCTCGGGAATTACAAATATCTCCTTTGATCATATGGGAATATTGGGTAATACGTTAGAAGAAATCGGTTATGAGAAAATCGGAATCGCAAAAGAAAATATTCCGGTATTTACAACCGAAGAAAAAGAGGTTGTCCTTAAAGTTTTTAAAGATTATTGTGATCTAGTCCACACCAAATTAATACGTTGTGACTTTTCTGAGATAAAAAACATCCGATATACTGATTTTGGTATGGAATTTACCTACCGGAAGATGGATTTGCTGATACCGATGCTAGGATATCACCAAATAAAAAATGCCTTACTGGCACTTACAATATATGAATATTTAATGAATTTACGAAAAATGTCAGTTAAAGATGAATATATATATAATGGGCTTAAAAAATCCAAATGGGGCGGTAGGCTGGAGATCATCAATAAAAATCCCCTCATATTGATTGATGGCTCACATAATATTGACGGTGTCAGGACACTCGTTGAAGCAATGAAATATTATCAGGATAAAGGATATACCATTCATACCGTGTTTGCCGCGTTAAAAGACAAGGAAACAAGTAAGATGTTGAGTCTACTACAATCGATAAGTAAAACCCTTACTCTTACTAGTTTTGATTTCTATCGTGCAAATAGTGCAAAAAACCTATATGAACAGACAAATAAAATGAATATCACCTATGATGAGGATTATGTATCGGTATTAAATACAAGAATTAAGGAAATAAAAGCCGATGAATTACTACTTGTGACAGGTTCTTTATATTTTATATCCAAAGTAATAGCCTATTTTAAAGCCCTTGACAAAAATTGCTAGAATATTAATTCTTCTTATGTTAGATATAGTTTTGAGGTGATAGAATGAAAAAATGGTTTAGTTCTGATCAAAGAATTATATTTAATGTAATAATTGCTTTAATTGTGGGTATTATTTTCGGTAATTTTTTAGGAAGCAGTATGCTCCGAAACGAAGACTTATATGCTAATGCGGTTAATTATGCGGATGATGTGTATATTTTACAGACGGGACATTATTACGATGAGGGGAATGCAACTATTGCCTTAAACGAAATAAAAGCATTGGGAGTGGACGGAATAGTTGTGCGGGAGTATGTCAATTATTATGTTTATCATGGAATTTCCGCCAATACCAACAGTTTTGTGGAAATAACGAATATTTTAGATGATAACGGAATAAATTATTTGATTAAATCTAAGAAATTGTATTATTTCTTAACCGATTTGGATCCAAAATCAGATGAATATAAATTTTATTATAAGTCAATCAATTATTTACTGTCCCTTATTCATAATAAAAATGTTGTGCTCACGGAGGATTATACGGAACTGGTAAATATCGCGAATCTTGATTTATATAACAGTATTAATTTATTAAATGAAGAGCTGCATACGGAAGATGCAGCAATGTATAAATTACTGGTCTATCGGAATTTAGTCAATTTATTGCTTTAATGCGGGAGAAATCCTGCATTTTTTTTCGTATAAAAAATATGAAAGGAGTCTTAAAAATGAATTATTTAATCAAAGAAATACCAAATAATGAAAGACCAAGAGAAAAACTGGAAATAAAGGGAGCGAAGGTTCTTAGTAATACTGAATTGCTTGCAATTCTACTTAGAACTGGTACAAATAAGAAATCGGCAATATCCCTAGCAGAAGAAATTTTGCATAATTATCCCAATTTACATACCTTAAAAAATATTACCATAGATGAACTGACAGCTATTTCAGGCATTGGCAAAACAAAGGCTATTCAAATATTAGCGGCAATGGAATTAGGAAGTAGGGCAAACAATACATTTTTAGAAAGGGGGTTACAAATAAAATCACCGATGGATTGTGCCGAATATATCGCAGAGGAGGTTAAAGGATTAGAACAGGAACATTTTATCGGGATATACCTTGATACTAAGAATCGAGTTTTAGCCAAAAAAACACTTTTTATCGGATCATTGAACAGATCTTTGATTCATCCCAGGGAAATATTTAAAGAAGCTTTGAAACATGGCTGTGCCTCAATTATTGTTGTCCATAACCATCCTAGTGGGGATCCTGCTCCAAGTCCTCAAGATATAAGCATTACCAAAAGACTTATTGAAATAGGTGAATTAGTCGGAATTGAAGTTTTGGATCACCTTGTCATAGGTAGTGATGGTTATATAAGTATGAGGGAAGAGAAGTATATATAATTTTATTGAAATATAACCTAAAAAAGAGTATTATAAAATCAAAATAGAGGAGGGGATTATGAACATGCTAACAGAACTCTTTTTTTGTCCAAAATGTCACGGACTATTAGAATTTATTCCCTCAAGGAATAATTGGGTAAAAACAGAAAATGATTTAATATGCACATTATGCCAGCAATTTTATCCGGTAATAAATGGCATACCTTTTTTAATTGACCTACATTCTACAGGCTGGATAACCATTCAAAGGGCTTATTATATTTGGCAACAAACCGATAAGAATATTTCATTTAAACTATTTTTTGAACATCTGCAAAAATATAGTAATTCGGCATACGGTAATTATGACGAACTTATTTTTTTAAGTCATGCGATAGCATCCAATGATAGTTATGATTTTTATCTCCATACGTGTAATGATCCTGATATTATACCATGGAATGAGAGTCAGGATAAAATATACGATTGGGTTTTTAATGAAGTACTTAATAATCTAAAAAGCGATGAAATTATCCTCGATGTCGGTGTCGGGGGAGCAACAGTTGAAAATTATTTAGCGGAGAATACGAAAAATACCGTTATCGGAATGGATATTAGTCCTCACGAATTATTTTTATTTAGGAATAAACTTCCTAAAGAACGGGTGATACTCACATGCGGTGATTTTTGTAAATCCCCGTTAAAGGACAATTCGATTGATATTATTGTAAATACCGGAGGATTTCAACATATAGATCATTTTGCTGAAGCATTAATGGAATTTTACAGAGTGTTAAAAAAAGGCGGAAGAATTGTCATGATGGCTTTTCATAATCTACCGCAAGGGAATTTAACGAAGGAAATATATCATGAGGTTGATGTTCCTATTGACGGTATTGAATTATTAAATCGTTTCAAAAATAGTGGATTTGAATTAGTAAATTATGAAGATAATATCGGAAATCATTCTAATTATAAACAATATGGCGCGGTGTTAATTAAGAAATAAATAATAAAAAAAGATGGCTCCCATGTTATATGGAAGCCCATTTTTTATCGTTATTTTTTCAATACCTGTAAAGCTCTGGCGACTTTTTCCGCAAAGCGGAGTGGTGGTTCTACAGACTCAAAGTGGATATAAAATAACCTAGGTTCATCGAATAACCAGTGATTATGTACGGCGGTAACGATGATATTACCTTCTCTTAATTTATCGATAAATGGATTTATTTCTTCCTGTAATATTACTGTTTCACCAAGGTTTAATGTATTTCCTCTTTGGTCCATATTTTCAAATGAAAAAAACTGTGGGACTACCAGTGGTGAGGTTGTCCTACGGTTTAATATACTAACCTTAAGGTCTCTAAATCTTGTTGCCAGACATGTATTATTAGTTATTGATGGTTCTGCGCCAAGAATTTTCGCAAATATTTCGCAGGTTCTATTAACACAACCCATTCTAACACCTCCCGTAATTTTTGATATATTATATGGAGTCTTTTCAAATGATTATCTATATTCATAACAGGTTTTTTTAAAATAATGTGAAAATCTATAATTCTGAGAAAATAAAGGAACGTTGATGTTTGAATAGCACTTAATTGCCGATAATAATAGTGTGTTAATCTATTGTATTTATTAACATTCTTTAGTATAATGGGAATGTTGTTTTGACAACTGTGGTTCGAAACCATCCCACATAAAAAAACTAAGGAGTTGAAAAAATGAATAGTAAAACAATGATTGTGAATGCCATTGTCGCATCACTATATGTCGCCATCACTTTATTGATACAACCGATTGCCTTTTTGGCATTACAATTTCGGATTTCAGAGGTATTTAACCATCTGATTGTTTTTGATAAAAAATACTTTTTTGGTATCGTTATCGGTGTCTTTATCAGTAATCTCTTTTCCCCAATTCATTTGGACATAATATTTGGGGTAATGCATTCTATTATAAGCCTATTGATAACGATAATAATTATCCGATTCATTAAAAATATCTGGATAAGGATGCTTATTAATACCTCGGTATTTACCTTTATGATGTTTATTATCGCCTTTGAATTACATTTGACTTTAAAGGTGCCAATTTTTGAAACGTGGTTATGGACGTCTATAGGTGAATTAACGGTCATGATTTTTGGCATGCCAATCATGTATTATATAAATGAGCGGATAAATTTAAAAAATATCTTTAGATTCTAATAATTTCCTGCAAGTTGTCTATACAATTACATTTTATATGATATAATCTAATTAGCCTCATGGTAAATACTATATAAAGGAGACTTTGTAAATGAAATTATTACCGCAACCAAAAGAGATAATAAATTTGGATGGGCATTTTAATATTAATCATAGCACGATGATTTCGCTAGTAGATAATAGTCGGGTAAGTTTAGAAAACGCTATGGAATTAAAAAAGCAATTAGGTTTATTATTGGGCTATTATCCTAGTATTACCAGTGTCATAACAACGGATAAACCTAACATGATATATCTGCAAATTGCGGAAATGGAAGAAGAAGAGTATGAAATAAGGATTAATGACAATTATGTCTTCATAAATGGCGGAAGTCAAAAAGGTGTTTTTTATGGTATTCAGACCCTCATTCAATTAATAGTCAATTATCAGACTGAATTACCGGCACTTATAATTAAAGATAAACCTTATTTTAATAACCGCGGTTTCTATCATGATATTACAAGAGGTGAGGTCCCAACTCTTGATACTTTAAAACGAATCGTTGATTTGATTTCCAGCTATAAGATTAATCAATTGCAACTTTATGTTGAGCATTCATTTGCCTTTGAACAATTTCATGAAATTTGGTCCGATGTTGACCCAATCACTGCTGAAGAGATATTATTACTTGATGAGTACTGCCAAAAGAAACATGTGGAATTAGTTCCGTCGATGTCAACTTTCGGTCATTTATATCGCATTTTATCAACAAAGTCATATGCGCATTTATGTGAATTGGATAATAGTGATAAGGGTGAATTTTCTTTTATTAAAAGGCAATTACATCATACGCTTGATGTCTCAAATCCTTTAAGTTTTGAATTCGTTGAAAAAATGATAAATGAATTTGTCCCATTATTTACATCAAAACAATTTAATATTTGTGCTGATGAGACATTTGATTTAGGAAAAGGCAAGACTAAAGAATTGGCTGAAAAAGTGGGAACGGGTAAATTATATGTTGATTTCCTTAATAAAATCATTAAGTCCGTAAAATCGCATAATAAGACGGTAATGATGTGGGGGGACATTATCGCTAAATATCCGGAGTATATTAATGAAATTCCTGATGATGTCATCTTTTTACATTGGGATTACAGCTATAAGCCAAATGAAAATAGGGTAAAAATATTTTCCGATGTGAACCGTTTATTTTATTTATGCCCTGCCGTTTGGAGTTGGAATCGCTTATTACCGGCTCATAAATTAGCTCATTCCAATATCTTAAATACTGTTATGTATGGTGTGAAATATAGCTCCATGGGAATATTAAATACCAATTGGGGAGATTTCGGGCAAATTAACTTCCTGTCATCATCAGTTCCGGGTATGATTCAGGGAGCCGCTTATTCATGGAATCCTGATTGCGATCATGATTTATCCGATATTAACCAAAAAATAGCCCAAATTCATTATCATGACAATGATGGTAAACTGATTAATCTTGTAAATGAAATATCTGAATTACAGTTGTTTACCTTTGGCGAATTAGTCTGCTACATCGAACGTGGTGATAAATTCAATGAAAATATAAGTTATGAAGATATCGAAAAAACCAATAAACGTATCAATGAATCCATTGACATATTATTTGATTATCTTCATAAAGTACCGCAGGATAAACAAATCGATATTCAGGAAATGATCTTAGCAGCAAAAGGTATTGTCTTATTAAATAAACTTCTGCATGTCTTCCATATTTTTGAATTGAAATTAGATAAAGAATTAAGAGTTGAGCCTAAACTCTTGGCAATCGAATTTGAAAAATGGTTTTATGAATATGGAAAATTATGGAGAATGAGAAATAAAGAAAGTGAATTACATCGCTTAAAAGATTTCTTTATGATGCTATCTTTAAAATTGAGAAGTTATTAGAATGAATTAAATAATGATAAATAATAAAGTGCAACTTTCGTTGCACTTTATTATTTACCTGCTAACTTTTCGTTTTAATACTATATATGCTCCACCGATAAAGACAAAGGCGACAGTACCGATGCTGATGTAAAAAATCGGGTTATCTATTATATCGCCTTTTGGCTCATCAGTTATCGATTCCAATTCATCAATATTATTAGCTAATTCATTGATTTTTGCTTCGAGTGTTTCTCCCTCAGCTGTTATATCATCTATCAGTAATATTAAAGTATCATATGAATTGTTGTTGGCTTTATTAGTATTGTTAATGGAATCTTTTAGGGTCATTAATTCTGTTAATGATAAGCCGGCTTCTTCCACAGTTGGTGTAATATTATTCAATTTATCGATGGATGAAGTCAATGAATGTTTAAGTTCATTTATTTTATCAATTATCGCTTGATTATCCGGTATTGTTTCGTTTTCTACTTCAGCAAGAATGTTTTGAAGCGTATTAAGATATGCCTGTAAATCGGTTGTGGTAAGCTCAGTGCTTAAAGGTAAAGATTCAAACTCTTTACTTATGTTTCTTGCTAATTTCGTCGTTTGCGATAGTTGAATTTTTATGTTGCTGTCGGAAGCTGTTACCGTATTTGCTTTTTCCTCTATTGCTAATTTAAGATCACTAATTTCCTGTAAATCACTTTCTAGTTCGCTAAGGTTTTTCCCGTTAAAATTGCTAATCTTATTTTCTAGCGCGGTAATCTTCTCGTTTATCGATGTCATTAGTCCGTTAAGTTCATTATTATAGTCATTTATGGTTTTCTTAAAATTATTTAATTCTGTCATCGCACTTTCTGCATCCGGCATAAGATCATTAATGAGATTTATTTTAGCTATTAAGTTATCATAGCCGTTATTAAAGTTGTACAGCGCGGAACTTGCTTCAACGACTTTTGTTAGTGTTTCATATCCTTCGACTCCTACCGGATCGGTTTCGACATTTGCATGATTAAATGCGGAAACGTAATAATTATATATGACACCGGGATTTGCCGTATTATCGGTAAATGTCTGGGTGGCACTATCTTGCTGATATACGATTCCGACCACATTTTTTATATCGGTAAATTCAGGTAGTTCGGAGCTTTCGAAGCGATAAACATAGTATGCTTTTGCTTTGTCAACCTTATCCCAAGTCAGTTGATAGCCGGCATCTCCGGGACTAATAGAAAGATTTTCCGGTGCTTCAACTAATTCCACGGAAATATTTTTTACTGCCGGAGGTAAAAGCTGATATTTATAGAAATTGTTTTTTAAGGCATTTTGCGCATATGTCAGGTTTGCATCAACATGGGTTTTTAAGAACCCCAGCCTAAAATAAACCTCACCTTGAACTTCGGGAAATTTGGAATTATATAAGATTTGGTTTCCGATTTCCTTCGGATTTACCCATGGAGGAGAATTATATCCCTTTTCGACATAACGGTAAATTGCATTACCGGTGTATAAATTGACATTCGTACCCTTTACTAAATTAACCCACCAGTTTAGCGTATCGGCATATGGTGAACCGGTATTTTCAAAATCATTGTAGGTTTGCGGTACAACATAATCAATCCAATTTTCTTCCACCCATTTTTTGGAATCGGCATATAGGTCCGTATAACTTTGCATATTACTAGTATAAGAACCCTCAGGATGGCTGGATTTATTTAACCACACAGGGAATGGACTTATTCCGAATTGGATGATCCGTTCTTTTCTTGCGTTAATTTCTGTTAAAGCATCCTTGACACCCTTTATTACTTTGTTGACATTTTCCCTGCGCCAATTATCCAGGCTTAGTCCGTTTGGATTATATTTTTGATATTCATCTTTATCTTTATTTCCCCATTGACTGACAGGAGTATAAGGGTAGAAATAATCATCAAAGTGGACCCCGTCGATATCATAATTTTCCGCGACTTCTTTAACGGTATCAATGATGAACTGTTGAACCTCAGGTATACCAGGGTTTAATATTTCATCGGGCTCACCGAGACCTAACACGTAGTCGGGATGTTTTTTGACAAAATTATTATCATCGAGATCGGATAAGAAAACGCGGTACGGATTAAACCAGGCATGGAATTCCATTCCTCGTTTATGAGATTCCTCAACAATGTATGCCAATGGATCCCACCCCGGATCCGTTCCTTCAGATCCGGTTAAAAATCTGGACCAAGGGTTTAATTCCGATGGATAGAAGGCGTCATTTTTTGGTCTTACCTGAAAGATTAAAGCATTCATATTGTATGATTCAAGTAAACCAAGGATATTATTTATTTCTTGTTTATATTGTTCCTCAGATGTATGTTGTGGTATATCGAGATTCCATATCGTGGTGACCCAAGCCGCTCTAAATTCTTGTTTCCGATAGTTCATTTCTTTAGGCAGATATACCGGTTTACCATTTTCGCGTAGAGTAACCATGATGTTTGTGTTATACTTATAAAGCACTTCCTCATCAGTTACGGCTTTAGTTTTTAGATTTATCATAATCAATGCGATAAAAATAAGAGAAAAAAAGCTTAGTTTTCTCTTCATTATTGTCCCCCTTAATCAACTATTTGGTAAAATTATCTAGAAGTTAGCTAATAATTATATTAGGAGATAATATTACTTATCTCCTAATAGTCTATTTGTGTTAATTAAAATAAATCTCTGACAATTTTCTTATCATATTCTTCAATCATAAAAGCTTCAGCACGTTCTTTTCTGGACTCACAACCACGAACGAATGATAAATGATCATAATATGCCAAATACTTAAATGATTTGCTTCCTGTCACAAACCAATGGGTTGCGGCAGCTTTTAACCATAATTCATAACCTTTGGTTATATCTATATAGATATAAGGCTTAAATCCTTCGGCATCCTCCCAGTTTTCACAATAATATACAGGCGCATAATGAGGTTTGTTTTCTCTTACAAAGCCCGGTATTCCCGCATAGAACTGAGCATCCTTAACAATACGATAGGTTGCTTCATGATCCTTATGCATTGAGTTTTTCCAATGGGTAAAGATAACGCTAGGACGATATTTTCTGATTATATCAGCTACTTGAAAACGAACTTCATCGTTATCAGGTAATTCACCATCTTTATAAGGTAATACGATAGCTTCACCATTTAGCATTTCCGCAAAGGCTTTGGCTTCTGCTTCTTTTTGTTTACGATATTCTTCAACGGTTAAGTGTGGTGGGTTACCTTTTTCTCCACCTGTTAAAGCGACCGTGACAATTTTATCACCTAATAATGATTGTGATGCCAAAACACCACCTGCGGTTAATTCCATGTCACCGACATGAGCGCCAATCGCCATAATAACTTTCGGGGTTCTTTCCATTTTATAATCCTTCCTTTCGCATTATATGCCATGAGTGGACAATTGAAAATCCTGCTGCTTCATACATTCTTCGTGCCGGATTTTCTTCTCCCGTAAACAGGGTCATATATTTTGCTCCGAATTCTAATTCATATTTACATAATAAGAAAAATAACGCTTTACCAACACCATGCGTTCTAAAATCCGAATGAACACCGATTCCGGTAAAGTATCCGCGACCGTTTGGTTGTGGATAAATCGGACCGGCAAAGCCGATTGCCTGATTTTGATATACCGGTACTAAAACCGGTTTAGGATCATCACCGTAAACATTTCGTGTAATTTCTTCCTGCCATAATTCACTGCCTAAATTGTCAAACAGATCTTTGAAATCATGTTTTTCTTTATCAAAAAACTCATAGGTAATTCCTTTTTCATTTAAAGCTTCAATGCGATCTTTAATTTCCTGAGGAATAACAAATTGTGACAGATCAAGATAGTATGAGTTTTCTTTAGCGACAGCCTTATAGCCTTGATTTAGGAAAAATTCATGAGCCGCACTAGGATATTCCACACCGGGTGCGTTGTTGTGTTGATGTTTATTGGTGTTAGGCACATTCCAGGTAAGATTGATTGGGTTAAAGAAACTACAATCAATTCGTTTTAATTCATATTTTTTTAGGGCATTTTCTAGATTTTCTAATAATACCGTGCCGATACCATGTCTGCGATATTTTTTATCAACGATAACCATCGTAATAAATCCAACCTTAATGTTATCGCGATGAACACCATTGGCAAATCCGATGATTTCATCATTCAAAGTCGCCACAAATGTGCAATCTTTACTAAAATGAGGACTGTTTAAGAATTTATCACTGAAAACCGGTTCATCCCAACGGTCATAAACGATATCATTACCGCAATGACGGTTAAATAGGGCTATTACAGCATCTTTATCAGCTACATTAAATTCTCTTACAATATATTCCATATAATCACCTCTTTTAATTAATGTTTATACTATTATTTTATCACGAAAAAAAGGGTTTTCAATAAAAATGAAAACTTTTTTTTATTTTTCCAATTTTTATGAAATAAATTTTCGTTAATTTTATTGAATAAATAACCGTTAATTTGTATAATGATATTTATAATGACGTAAAGAAGGGATACTATGAATTTAGATACAGGTATTAGATTACTAGAAGAAACAATGAAGGAAGCTATTAATAAGGAAGCTTTTCCCGGTGTGACCTATGCCATTGTCACAAAAGATAAAAAGTTTTTCGGATGCCTTGGAAATAAATCCTGGTTTCCGGAAAGAACCGAAAACACTGAAGATACAATATATGACTTGGCATCTCTTTCCAAAGTGATTTCGACGACAACGGCGATTATGATGCTTATTGAAGAAGGTAAACTGAGATTAATTGATCAGGTAAGTGATATCTTAGAAGAATTTGTACATAAAGATATCCGTATTTTTCATTTATTGACACACTCATCCGGTTTAGCCGCGGATATTCCATATGCCGCGACATTAAAAAATACGGATGAAGTAAAGGAGAAAGTATTTAATCAAGTATTAATCAATCCGGTAGGGGAGAAAATCGTCTATTCCGATATCGGTTATATATTGTTGGGTCTTATCGTCGAAAAGGTAAGCGGGATGCCACTAGATTTATTTGCGAAAGAGCGGATATTTAAACCACTTGATATGAAGGATACTTGTTATAACCCTTTGGATACAAAGCGTTGTGCTCCGACGGAATTAAGAGAAGATAATGTCTATAAAGGTTATCTTCAGGGAAAGGTTCATGATGAAAAAGCATTTGCCTTAGCTGGTGTAAGCGGACATGCTGGTGTTTTTTCTACACATAAGGATCTCGCGAATTTTATCCAAATGGTCTTAAATGACGGAGTCTATAATAATAAAAGAATATTAGCCAAAGCCACTATTGATAAATTATTCACCACTCAGGTAGAAGAAAGATCCGTTTATAATAGGCCATACCGCAGATCATTCGGTTGGGAACTAACCAGTCTAGGTTATTCATGCGGTGATTTAGTAAGCTCCAATACCATTTATCATACCGGTTTTACCGGAACAAGCATTTTTATTGACCGTGATAATCAAATCGGATTAGCGGTCTTGACAAATCATGTTCATCCAAAACGGGGGAAAATAGCTTTATTCAGATATCGGCAATTATTTGCCAATATAACCATAAGTAAAATATTACCTTATTTATAAGAAATAACGGAGGATTTTATATGAATGAACAAATTACTTATTTTGGAACTGATATTCCGGTTGTTATTCCCGAAGAAACAACGCATTTAAAACAGGAATTTAGAGCTGTCTGGGTTGCGACCGTTCATAACATCGATGTCCCGCTCTTTGAATCTAAGAAGCAATTTCAGGCATATTTTTTAGAGATCCTTGACACAGTTGAGTCCTATAACATGAATGCGATTATCTTTCAAATAAGACCTAAGTGCGATGCTTTTTATCCGTTAAAACTTAATCCCTGGAGTCGGTGGTTAAGCGGAAAAGAAGGGAAAGATCCGGGTTGGGATCCTTTAAAATGGATGATCGATGAAACTCATAAACGCCATATTGAATTTCATGCCTGGTTCAATCCTTATATGATTTATCATGATGAGCTGGATGTGAAAAATTATGGGTATCAACACCCCGAGTATGTACTTACTCCCGATGTGATGGGATTCCGTTTTTTAAATCCCGGTGAACCTAAGGTACAGGAATTTATAATTGATACCATTATGGAAGTAGCAGAAAATTATGACATTGATGCCGTTCATTTTGATGATTACTTTTATCCATATGGTGGTTTGGATAATAAAAAAGATCAAGAAACATATTTAAAGTATAATCCCGATAAGTTATCACAGGATGATTGGCGCAGGGCGAATGTCGATAAAATAATATTTGGTGTTAAAAAGAAATTGACTGAGATAAATAAGAAAGAAAATCGCGTAATTCAGTTTGGAATCAGTCCCTTTGGAATCTGGGCGAATAAGTCGACCAATCCGCTCGGTTCTAACACGGGAAGTACGGTACAGATTTATTATGAAATGTTTTCCGATGTCCGCAAATGGGTTAAGAAAGAATGGATAGATTATGTGGTCCCCCAAGTTTATTGGCAATTATCATTTCCACCGGCACCATATGCCGATGTTGTGGACTGGTGGGTGGATCAGGTTAAAAACACCAAGGTCAATTTATATATCGGTCAGGGTATTTTCCAGGTAAACAAGCCTTGGAAAGCTAAATATGAGATATGTGACCAACTTTTATACAATAGTAAGATAAGCGAGATAAAAGGAGTGGTCCAATTCAACTATTCATCACTTAAAACTTCAAATGATATAGTTCAATACACACATGAAAGAATAAGAAACTATTTTTATAAATATCGGGTTTTACCACCGGTGATAAAAAATATTGAATATACCAAGCCCAATCCTCCGAAAAATCTAAAAATAACGAAAAATGATGAGCATTATATCCTTACTTTTACTAAAGATAATGATGTGAAAGCATATTATATTTATCGGTTTGATGTAAATAAAACTCCTGATCTTAATGATATCTCCAATGTTGTGGGAATTGCCTATCCGACGGATAGTGAAAACATTACCTTCATCGATTCCAGTAGTATTATTAATCAATCATATCAATATTATGTTACCGCCTTTAATAAAATAAACGAAGAAAGTAATCCTTCAACTTTTATGATAACAAGATAAATTTACTAAAAATTTTTACATACAAGCTAAATGCTTGTATTTTTATTGTGCAAAAAATAACTAATTATTTAATATATAAAAATGAATGAAATTTTCAAAAAATAGAAAATGGTAGAAATTTCCTTATATTAAAAAATGAACAAAATTTTCATGACTTTTTAAAAAAATGAAAAATTTTGCTTGTAATCGCTTTCTGTTTGCGGTAAAATTTTAGTAAGGCAGTTTATTGCTGCTAATTTGATATGAGGAGATTAGATATGAAGAAAATATTTAGCGCTTTATTTATTTTAGTCTTTTCTTTAACAGTAGCATTAACCTTTAGTGTTAAAGCTGAAGAACCTACTGTGGAAGATCCATATTTCAAAGACACTAAAGAAATCGTTAACGGCGATTTTGCAGATGAAACCGATACAATCGACAATAATACCGGTGAAGGCTGGAAATATTGGAGTAGTAAAGGTGCGGCCGGTGATTTCTTCGGTGTTAGTTATGTAGATGGTCAAATGGTCGTAGAATTAAAACAGGCTATCACTGGTGCGACTAATCTACAATTGCTGCAATCTAAAATTAAATTAGAAAAAGGTAAAACTTATCAATTTATATTTAGCGCAAAATCAACTGTTGAACGTGATATTCTAGTGTTGTTCAAAACACCATGGACAGCAGCAACTGGTGAAACAGTTTATGAAAGTACTAAGAAAACTTTCTCTTTAACCACATCAATGCAAAAATTCGTTCATGAATTTACGGTAACGGAAGACACTCATGAGAGCTTAAACTTATCGTTTGGTTTAGGATCTGATAAAGTTTCAACAGTTACAATTGATGATGTAAAGTTAACAGTAGAACCTATCGACAATTATTCATGGTTTGATGATTATGAGGAAGATGGTAAAACAGTATTATATCAAGTTAATAAACGTGAAAGTTATACTGATGGTTCAGATTTTGCTTATTCCGGATTTGATGTTATAATTGGAGACTTGGTTTTCCCAATTTCTAAAGCTAATCCGATTACTTTTGCTTCAGAATTTGAAAAACACGTTTATACTAGAGCTAAAAAATTAATGTTATATGTCAATGATACTGAAGAACCATGGAATTTGGAGTACCATGCATCCAACTGGGCTCATTATGTCGCAGTTGTTGTAAACGGTAATGGTCAAGTCACAAACATTGATAATACAATTATATCTTTTAATGAATATTATGGTGCAGAAAAAGGTATTTATGATGTTTACTGGGATTTCACAGAAGAAACAGCCAAAACTGCTAAAGGCGGAGGATTTGCTCCGGATTGGACTCCTGCACATATAGCAGAAGAAGGAGTTAAACATTTAACATATGGTGATTTAGGAACTAATTATCCATGGTTAACTAAAGAAAAAGTTGATGCAAACAAAGTTGATGGTATCACATTTAATGATGCTGACAAATTATATATTACCAGTGCTAAAAAATATACGAATGTTGCTGAAGGTAATACACCTGTAAATAATGATGAAAAAGGTTCAGTTGTAGAACCTGGCGGATTTGTTTTATTCATTGGTGATGAACATAACCAAAAACATGCAGCTGCTTTAGCTGATTTACCTAAATATGTAGATGGTCAAGAAGGAGTAGCTACTTGGGTAGAAAATGATGCCACAGCTCCTACAATTGAAGGCGGATTATTAAGTACTCCAAAAATTGACGTTAAACCTGGTGATGTTTTAGAAGGTATTGAAACAGATCTTAAAGCAACTGACGAAGGATTAACAACAGTAGATGATGATACTACCGAACCTGAAGTTTCCGTTGAATACTATTCATTTAATTTTGACAAAAACGAATACGAAAAAATTGATAATTTAGAATTCTCGTTCCCAGGTGAGAAATATCAAATTCGTTATATCGCAATCGATGCAAATGGAAATAAAGCCGTAAAAACTGTTGACATTAATGTAATAATTGCTTATTCACCAATTATTAATGGTCCAAAAGATTTAACAATTAACCAGGGACAAGCTATTGACTTATTAGCCGGTGTAACAGTCGATGATGGTTACGGACATGAGTTCAAAGAAAACTTAGTAGTTATTAAAGGTAATTTTGATCCTAAGAACCCTGCTCCTGGTAAATATACTATTACATATTTAGCAACGAACGCATATTTAGCTACAACAACTAAGACTATTCAAATCACAGTAAACGATACTGAAAAACCAACAGTTATTTACCCAACTGAAAAAGTTTATGTGAAACAAGGTGCTGAATTTGATCTTCTATCAGTAGTATATGCATTTGATAATGGTGGTCAAGTTTACAAGACTATTGTTAAAGATAACTGGTTCGACACTGATAAATTAGGTGTTTACAATATTCAGGTATCCGTAGCTGATAAAGCTCAAAACACCGTTATGGTTAACTTTGTAGTAGAAGTAGTTGAAGAAACATTCGCAGATAACTTAACTCGTATTGAAGAATTGGAAAAGAACTTAAACGATAGTAACACTCAATTAGAAACAGAAAATTCTCAATTAAAGACTGCACTAGAAGAATTACAAGCTAAATTAGTTGAATTAAAGAATACATCTGAAAGCAAAGCTAAGAATGCGACTATATTTACTATTATCGTAGCAGCAATTGCTGCCGGCGGTGTTGGTACTGCTGTTGTGTCATTACTTAAAAAATTCGAATAATTTGTAAACTATGATGAGTTTTTAAGGAACAAAGATAAACTTTGTTCCTTAAAAACGGATTAAATTATATTTATAAGAAAATATTGTTATTTATAAGCGTTTACTTTTGTATTGACTCTATTAATAAAATGATGTAAGATAATAATATGAAAATAATTTTCAATAGGGAGGAAAAAAATGAAAATTTTATTCAGAAGTATGTTGTTATTGACCCTTGTCGCTTTGACTGTTTTAATTACAGCATGTGGCAAAGATGGTGCTAAAACTACAACTACCGTAGCTAGCACTACAACTACAGAAGCTCCTACTGTAACTACTACTTGGGAAGGTAACCCAGCAGTTAATTTACAAGGTGAGCCAATTGTAATTATGTGTCAAATAGTTGCTGAATGTGACCCGTTTGATGAAAACTATGTTGGTAAGTTCCAAGCTGAAAAACAAGCTTTACAAGAACATGTTGAAGCAAAATATAACACAGAAATTCAATATACTACATTCCCAACAGATGCCGGATGGGGTCCATCTCGTTATAATAAAATCATTCAAAGTGTTACTTCCGGCGCACCTTTAGCACATATTTATCAACTTACTACACAATGGATTCCACCACTAGTACAAGGAAATGGTATTGTTCCAGTTACTGAGTTTATTCAAGAATATCGTCACCCATTATATGATGAAAAACAAAACGAATTTGGTAAATATCTTGATGAAGTTTATGGTTTTGATTCAACCTGGGTTTTAAATGATACAGCCGGATTATATTATAATATGGATTTATTAGAAGAAATCGGATTAGAATCACCTGCTGAATTATGGAATAAGGGTGAATGGACTTTTTCTGCATTCAGAGATATGGTTCTTGAAGCTCAAACAGCTCTAGATGAAAAAGAAACAAAGAGCTATGCTATCGGTGGAAGCTGGGCACAATGGGCACAAAACTTTATCGGAGCTAACGGTGGATATTTAGTTAATCCATATACTACAGAAATCGCTTTCCACTCACCAGTTGCTCTTGAAGCCGTTAACTTCTTACATGAATTACACGGTCACAATGTTTGGGAACCAAATCCAGCTATTGACCAAGGTAGTCCAGATTGGTTCGATGGAAATATACTATTCCACTTTGGTGAAATGTGGTTTAATATCTCTAAAGATAGATGGGGCGAAGGAAAATTAGGCTTTGAAGTTGGTTATGTTCCTTGGCCAATAGGTGATGATGCAAGTTTGGATGATTATCGTACACCTAAAATGGGTCAAATTATGTGGTTTATTTCCGGCGGATATGATGAAGAAACTGCAGAAGGTCCTGTTACAAGTTCAGCTATATTTAGAGTATGGAACGAATTACAATATTATCAAACTTATGAAGATAGATTGACAGACTTTGAAATTACAATCATGCAAGCTTATGATGATCCTGCATCAGTTCAAGCGAACTTATCAATTATTGACAAAGTTTATAACGAATTACTTTTCTCAGTTGATTCAAGTTGGGACGCAGACGAATGGTATATTGTAGCCGGTCAGGCAGTAATGAACGGTGATGTTAACTCTAAATTTACAGCTATGAAACAACTATATGATGGTTACCTTGCTGCATATAAAGGCGAAGAGTAATTTAAGAATAAATATTTATGATTATTTAGCCTCTTAGCTTTATTAAGCCAAGAGGCTAAAAAAAAATGAGGTGAGGTTATGAAAAAGAAGCTTTTGTTAACACTTACAATCTTGTTTACCGCAGTAATTATTGGATTTCATGTCGTTAACGTCCAAGCAGACAGTAATGACTTTGAGTACAACAAACAAGATTATGAAGAGCATCTTAAAGACATAACTACCCCGGAAATTGAACCTATAAGAATAAATGCATATGAATATTATACGGAGGAATCCTCGGAAGATGCGTTGGTTTATGAAAATTATGAAGGTGTGGATAAAGTGTTGTTTACACCGGAAATAGGTTCTGTTTCTTGGAAGGTTAATGTACCGGAAGCTGGATATTACAATATCGGTATCAGATATTATCCAATTGAAGGAAAGAGTTCTTCCATAGAGAGAAGTGTTATTATTAACAATGTGTCACAATTTGACGGAGCAACAAAAATCGTTCTACCTCGAATTTGGACAAGTAAAAGTTATGAAGTTGATCGTGATATTCACGGCAATGATATAAAACCGAGTCAAATAGAAGCTCCAAGATGGAGATATACATTATTACAAGATGATCGCGGCTATGTTTCAGAGCCTTATTTATTTAGTTTTAAAAAAGGCGAGAATATCTTAACATTTGACAGTATAAAAGAACCAATGGTAATTGATTATATCGAAATTTCCAGTAAACAAGAATTAAAAAGCTATCAAGAAACTTTAGATTACTATAAAGAACAAGGATATCAAAAACAAACTGGTGTAAAAATTAAAGTTCAAGCCGAAGATGCAATTGAAAAATCATCACCCACATTATATCCAATCGCTGACAGATCTAGTTCCAAGATGGAACCATATCATTATGCAAAGATTAGATTAAATGCTATCGGCGGTGACAGATGGAAAATAAATGGGGACTTTTTAACTTGGGAAGTTGATGTTCCTAAGTCAGGTTTATATAATATAAGTTTTAAGGCAAAACAAAATTTTGTTCGTGGAATGTTCGTTAATCGAAAATTATTGATTAATGATGAAGTTCCATTTAAAGAAGCGCAAGAAATCGAATTTGTTTATGATAATAAATGGCAGATGGTTACTTTAGGTAACGAGGATGAAGATTATTTATTTTATTTAGAAAAAGGAAAACAAAAAATATCACTTGTCGTATCATTGGGTGATTTTGGTGAATTAATCAAGGATGTTGAAACAACTATCGCCAACTTAAATGATTTGTATCGTGATATTATTAGATATACTGGTCCGGCACCGGACTTAAACCGTGATTATCAATTGGAAAAAAGAATACCGGATATCGTAACACGCATTAACGAAGAAATTAAAAGAACAGAAAGTGTCATTGACGGAATTGTCGAAGTAACCGGAGAACAAAATGATAATACCGCGGTTTTAAATAAGTTAATTATTCAATTGGAAGACTTTTCTGATAAGCCTCGTAATATTCATAAGAGGTTAAAGGAATTTAAAGAAAATATTTCTGCTTTGGGTACATGGATAATAACTGTCAGTGAGCAACCATTATCATTAGATTATTTAATGGTTCATTCAGAAGAAGTCGCATTACCGAAAGCAAATGAGAATTTCTTTCAAAAGATTTGGCACACAATTAGAGTATTTATAGCGTCTTTTACAACTGATTATTCTTCGATTGGAACTAAAAGTGAAACAGGTAGAAAGGGCACTATTGAAGTATGGATACCTGTTCCGGCAAAATCCAGGGACCACGCTAATGTTTTAAGACAACTCATTGATGAGGATTTTACTCCTAACACGGGTATAAATGTTGACTTAAAACTAGTTAAAAGTGAGGTTTTATTACCTGCTACCTTAACAGGACAAGGACCTGATGTCGCATTGTCATTGGGCGATACAGTACCGGTAAACTATGCCCTAAGAGGTGCGATATATGATTTAAGTAAATTTGATGACTTTGATGAGGTTGCGACAAGATTTCATAGCAGTGCACTTGTACCGTTTGAATTTAATGGCGGTTACTATGCTTTACCTGAAGAACAACACTTCTTAATGATGTTCTATCGAACCGATATTTTACAGGAATTAGGAATAGAACCTCCAAAAACATGGGAGGATGTAATAAATATTACACCTGACTTACAAAAGCATTATTTAGAGTTTTATTTGCCGGTAGGTTCGGCTACGCAATTAAGTGCAGCTATTAATCAAATTTATGCCACATTATTATATCAACATGGCGGAGAATTCTATTTAGATAATAATACAAGAAGCGGATTCACAGAAAAGAATGCTCTCGAGGCATTTGAACAATGGACTAGTTACTTTACCGCCTATAAGTTCCCAGTCGAAGCAAACTTCGAAAACCGTTTCAGAAGTGGGGAAATGCCAATTGGTATAGCCTCTTATAATGTTTATAACACACTAAGCGTATTCGCACCTGAAATAAGAGGTGATTGGGACTTCTTACCGGTACCGGGAACGGTGCAATTAGACAGTAACGGAGATCCGTTACTTGATGAAGAAGGAAATCCAATCATCCGACGTGATGCGGCAGGCGTAAGTCTTGGAATGTCAATCTTAAATCAATCGGATAAAAAAGATTTAGCTTGGGAATTTATGAAATGGTTTACAGAAACAGATACTCAAGTAAGATATGGTAGAGAATTAGAAGGTATACTTGGAGCAGGTGCTCGTTATCCTACGGCAAACATGGCAGCCTTGGAACAATTGCCATGGCCGTCAAAGGATATTGTTAAATTAAAAGAACAATGGGATTATGTTCGTGGAATTCCACAAGTTCCCGGAAGTTATATGACAGCACGTAACTTAATGAATGCCTTCTTTGAAACCTATAATAACGGAACCAATCCAAGAGAAGCGTTAATCGATTATACTACTTACATAAATGAAGAGATAACGAGAAAACGCCGCGAATTTGGATTGGATGATTAAGGGTGTTAATATGAAGAAGATAAAAAATATAATAGCATCATTTATAAAAAAGTTAACGAAACCATTTTCAACTTATAAAAAAAGGATTGGTAAAAGAATTGATATTTGGAGCAGAAAAGGTAATCTTAGACGTGAACTCTATTTAAAAAGAGAATTGTATTACCTGATGATTCCATATTTGATTTTATTCTTTATCTTTACGATCTTTCCCGTTTTTATTTCTATAATATTAAGTTTTACTGACTTTAATATGCTGGAATTCCCTGATTATATTGGTTGGGATAACTATAAAAGATTATTGTTAAGTGATGAGGAGTTTATCATCGCTGTCAAAAACACATTTATATTAGCTCTGATTACAGGTCCGATAAGTTATGTGTTAGCATTTGTCTTTGCTTGGTTAATTAATGAGTTGCCGGGTAAAATTAAAGTATTTATGACATTAATCTTTTATGCCCCATCTATTTCCGGTAGTGCGTTCTTAATTTGGTCCATTATCTTTGCCGGAGATGTCTATGGTTTTGCCAATGCCTACTTAATGGAATTTGGCATAATTCAAGAAGCAATTCAATGGTTGAAAGATCCAAGATATATACTGATTATCATCATCATCGTCCAGTTATGGATGAGTTTAGGCGTAAGCTTCTTAGCTTTTATTGCCGGATTACAAGGTATCGACCGCTCATTATATGAAGCAGGCGCAATTGACGGGGTACGTAATCGCTGGCAGGAGTTATGGTATATCACATTACCATCAATGAAACCTCAGTTA
Source organism: Haloplasmataceae bacterium (assembly GCA_041687555.1). Classification (GTDB taxonomy): domain Bacteria; phylum Bacillota_I; class Bacilli_A; order Haloplasmatales; family Haloplasmataceae; genus JAWLBU01. The sequence goes on from JAWLBU010000003.1 coordinate 42,949, forward strand.
TTGTTCGGTGCTGTTATGCAAATAACAAGTTCCTTTGCGATATCGACCGTTTCAACTTCTCTAGTAGGCTTCCCATCTATTCAGTATGCGGGACATACCATCGTAATTCATCTGATGGATTACAGCGGTTTCCGCTATGAAATGGGTTATGCTTCGGCAATAGCGACGATATTGTTCATTACGACCTTGGTCGCAAACCTAATTGTGCAAAAATTCTTAAGAAGGGTGGGATCATAGATGTCCGTATTAAAAATATATAACACGATAAAAACAAGAAGAAGAATTAAAAAGAAAAAACGTTTAAGCCGGTCTATCTATGGTGACATTTTCCTCTTTATTTTCTTACTCGCATTTGGCTCATTTAGTGCCTGGCCATTAATATTTAATATAAATCACGCCTTTAAGCCGCTGAATGAAATATTCATCTTCCCACCTCGTCTTTTTGTAAAAAATCCAACTCTAAATAACTTTATTGATTTATTTAATTTGATGGGTGATTCCTGGATTCCTTTTACAAGACATTTCTTTAACACCATTTTTATTACGGTAGTAGGTACGTTTGGTCATGTTATCATTGCATCGATGGCGGCCTATCCGCTGGCAAAACACTCTTTTCCTGGTAGAAACTTTATTTTTAACACGATAGTGTTATCATTGATGTTTGTGCCTACTGTAACCGCTATTTCTAACTACATTATTCTGGGTAAGATTGGATTGATTGATACATATTGGGCAATTATTCTGCCTGCATGTGCTTATTCCTTAGGTTTATATCTGATGAAGCAATTTATGGAAGGTGTTCCGTATGATTTGATTGAATCGGCTAAACTTGACGGAGCAAATGAATTCACAATTTATTGGAAGGTTGTCATGCCATTGGTAAAACCGGCATGGTTAACATTAATCATCTTATTATTTCAAAATTTATGGGTAACAGATGGCGGTATGTTTATATATAGTGAAGAACTGAAGCCAGTTAGTTTCGCACTTAATCAATTAATAAGTGTGACTATCGCATCTAGACAAGGAGTTGTAGCTGCCGTTACATTCATTATGATGATCGTACCGGTTACAATCTTCATCATAACTAGATCGAAAATTATCGAAACAATGGCTCATTCTGGAATGAAGTAGGAGATGAAAGTATGAAAAAAAGGATATTTTTAATAGGTCTAATCCTTTCGCTCTTTTCTTCAACTCTGTTTGTAAAGGCTAAGGATGAAAAAGAAGGATATATTTATTCTTATTGGGGCGACCCCATTCCTTCTGCACTAGGATTGACACATGTTCAAACCTATGACAAATATGATTTAAATGTTGATTTAATTCAACCTGAAGATATATTTTCCTTTAACGGAAAATTATATATCGTTGATTCAAAAGCGAATTCGCTTATTGTTCTTGACAATAATTATCAAAAAATTGCTGAGGTTAAAAAGTTTTTTGAAGTTGATTCTCCACTTGAAGATTGTGTATTGCCTAAAGATGCCACGGATGATACACCTGAAGAACAAATATGTCAACCGGGTAACTTGTTAAATGAACCTAAAGGTATTGCGGTTACTAATGAAGCAATCTATATTGCTGATTTTTCTAACAATAGGATTTTAAAACTAAATCATGAATATAAAATATTAGAAGAATTTGGTACACCAGATGATAAAACCTTTGAGAAATTACCGTATAAACCACAAAAAGTTGCCGTGGATAAGACGGGTCGAATTTATGTAATTGCTCTAGATGTTTATGAAGGTATTATCGAATTAAATATCGACGGTTCATTTAATCGTTTTACAGGGGTAAACCCCGTTACAGTTAATTTTTTTGAAGCAATTAGAAGAAGATTTGCCTCAGAAAAGCAATTAAGCCAAATGAGCTTATTCTTACCAACATCATTTACGAATATGGTCATCGACAAACAAGGTTTCATCTATGCTACCGCAAAGCCAAGTGATGGCGGCGACAATAACAGCATGATTAAAATGATAAATCCTAAGGGACTTGATGTTTTAAAACGGAATGGTTATTCAGTTCCTAAGGGTGACCTTGTCTATGCTCCGGTAGCCGGAAAGGTTGAAATCGGACCATCAACATTAGTAGATATCGCTTTAAACGATTATGGCACTTATACGGTTTTGGATCAAAAACGTGGTAGACTATTTACTTATGATAATGAAGGCCGATTATTATATATTTCAGCCGAAAAAGGGTTACAGGAAGGTAAATTATCGACACCGGTCTCACTTACTTACTTTGGCGAGCAAATTATCGTACTTGACCAAAAGAATCAATCATTAGAAGTTTACGGACCTACTCAATTTGGAGAGTTAGTAAATAAAGCGGTAGAATACCATTCATATGGTGAATTTGACTTAGCTTCAAAGACATGGGCTGAAGTGGCAAAATTAAATACGAACTATGAAATAGCTTATATAGGTATCGGTAAATCCTTACTAGGACAACAAAAATATAAGGAAGCAATGGCAAACTTCAAACGCGGCAATGATAAAGATTATTATGGAAAAGCATTTGAAGGATATCGTAAACAAATAGTCGAAGACAATTTCACTCTGATTATGACTGGTGTAATAGTTGTCGTAGTATTCTTTATGCGTAAACCAATATATGAGCTGTTTAAAGGTGAAAAGGAGGATAGGGTATGAAAGAGCTAGGATTAAAAACAATACATAAGCATTTTCAAACAATTGTGCAAGATTATTTTAAATTTCCTTTGTATATTCTTACCCATCCTATTGATGGCTTTGAACAACTTAAACGATATAAAAAAGGAAAATTAAGCGTTGCTGTTACATTGTTATTTTTAACCGGTGCCTTAAATATTTTTACTTATCAATATTCGGGCTTTCTGGTTAATAATAATAATCCGCAGAATTTAAACAGTATTAAAGAAATTTCCTTTGTTTTCACAACAGTATTATTGTTTTCCCTAGCAAATTGGTCTATAACAACATTGTTGGATGGTAAAGGGAAATTTAAGGAAATATTCATGATGACATGTTATTCGTTATTCCCGTTACTTCTATTAGGTTATCCAAACTTAATACTGAGTAATATTTTTACCGGACAGGAAGTAGCATTTTATCATGTAATTTCCGGTATCGCTTCATTTCTTATGATGATGTTAGTTTTCATGGGTTTACTAGTTGTCCATGAATATACATTATTACGGACCGTTGTTACAATTATCCTAACTTCAGTGGCAATAAGTGTAATATTATTTATTAGCTTACTGTTCTTTAGTCTGGCGCAACAAATGTTAGGATTTATCATCGGCTTATATCAAGAAATCTCATGGAGATATTTTTAAGGAGTAAACAGTTATGAAAAAGATATATAAAAACAAAAAACTTTTAGTCCTGTTTATATTAGTTGCGCTGGTCGGACTAATGGTTTTAAATTATTCAATCGGAAAAATAAAAGCACAAAATGATATTGATTACGACAATATTGAATATAAAAAAGATGAATTCGTTGATGTTAATGATCTTGCGACATTGGAAAAAGATAAATTAGTCGCGGAAAACAAGGATTTTGAATTGCATTTTGACGAAGAAACAACATACTTTTATATAAAAGATAAAAATAACGGAATGATTTGGCATTCAAATCCGCAAATAGATGATCCGGGTAACCCTGCCGAGTCCTTGAAAAAAAGACAAAAATCGACCTTAATTCTTGATTTTACAATGAATAAAGGTACGACAAGTTCGACAAGAAATAATTTTGATTATAGTATTCAACATGAACTCGGAGAAAAAACATATAAAATTCGTTATCTTGATAATGCCGTACAAGTACTGTATATTATTGAAGAAGTAGGTATAGGCATTAAAGATTTCCCACAACAAATTTCCATTGAAAGAATGGAATCAATGTTACTTAATAATGAGAACATGGAAAATCTAGATAAAACTTATCTGACTTCATTCTATAAGAAGTTTCCTAATGATGGTTATTATAAGCTAAATATAAACAAACCCACTAAGAAAGTAATAGAAACATTATATGATATATTCTATGTTAAATGCGGATATACCATGGAGGATCTGATTGCCGATAATGAAGAGTGGGGTGTTGAAGTTATTCTTGACGATCCTTATTTTGAGGTGGCACTTGAATATCGTTTGACGGACAAAGGTTTGCAGGTTAGCCTAATCAATGATTCAATCGTTGAAAAAAAGGATATGCCGATAACCTCAATTAACATTTTACCTTATTTTGGAGCAGTCATGAATGATGAGGAAGGATATTACGTAATTCCGGATGGTTCCGGAGTCATAATGCGTTTTAATAACGGTAAATTCTATAATTCAGCTTACTCAAAACGCTATTATGGAAAGGATCTCGCTTTATTATCAGATGTCAAACCGGAAAGTAGTGAGGAATTACTTTTACCTATCTACGGTATTGTTAATACTACAAAACAAAGTGCAATGTTGGGAATTATCACAAAAGGTGCGGGTCAGGTTACGTTATCTGCCGATGTAAGTGGTAGAGCTAAAGAATCATATAATAAAATTTCTACGACGATTGCCATTCGTGAAGTTGAGAAATCATTGTTCTATAACAACTGGCAGATTTATAATGCTCCTATCTGGACAAAAACCAGATATAAAGGGGATATCGAAATTAATTATCAACTTTTAAGAGATGATAATGCCAACTACTTTGGTTTAGCCAAACAATATCAAATTTACTTAGTTGAAAATTACAATTTACAAGAAAACGATAATACCGATAAGACGATTTTAAATATCGAAATGCTTGGAATGTATAAGAAAAAGGAATTCTTCATGGGAATTCCTTACAATAAGACAAATTCACTGACGACATTTGCTGAAGCCATTAAAATATTAGAAGAACTTAAAGGTAATAATGTCAATAATATTAATCTAATATATGAAGGTTGGTTTAACGGTAATATTGAACATGCGATACCGACCGATATAAAAATTAATAGTACAATCGGCGGAAAAAAAGGTCTAAATGAATTGATTGATTACCTAAATGACAACAACATCGGATTCTATCCGACGATGAATTTAATGTCGACACCAAAATACGATAAGAACTTTGACCACCTTCGTTATACGGCAGAACATTTAAATGGTAAAACAGGAATGTTAAGGGAATATAATCTGGCCACCGGTTTATCTGATTCAAATGAAGAAAACAAATATATTATTTCACCGGATTTATATTACAGTTTAGTGGAAAAAATGTTAAAAGAGTATAATAAATACGCCTTCAACGCCATCGGTATTAACGATTTGGGTGGGATTGTCACCGGAGATTATCCGAAAAACGATTATACTTTTAAATCGGATGCCGTTGAATATCAAAAGAATGCTTTAGGCTTATTACAAAAAAATCATGATGTCTTGTTATACTCTCCATTTGCCTTTTCCGCACCATATGCTAATAATATTTTGGAAGTTCCGGTATTAAGCACAAAGTTACCTATACTAGATGACACAATTCCATTTTATCAGTTAGTGTTTAATGGATACATTGATTATTCCAATATCAGTGTCAATGAGAATATCGAGTTGGGAACTAACTTCCATAAGTTAAAAGCAATAGAAACAGGATCAAATCTTAATTTTATCTTCTCATATAAAGATTCAGCAAATTTATTATATACTGATTTCAATTATTACTATTCCACTAATTATCGTAATTGGATTGACAGTGCATCCTCATTAGTTCAGGAATTAGATAATCTAAAGATCCACGAAAGCACAATCACTAATCATGAAATTCTAAGTAAAGGTGTTTATCGAGTTGAATACGGTAATGGAAATGTCTTTATTATAAATTATAATTCGATTCCTTACACATTTGGAGAAAATACAGTAAGCCCAGAAAGCTATGTATTAGTAGGGGGGGGTAATTAATGAAAGCGATTATGAAACTTTTTATACCAATAGGAAAACTGTTTAAGACAGTTATAAATGACTTAAATGACGAGTATTATAATTTTCGAAATTCCGCTATTGGTAGAAAAATAATTGGTGTATTGAAATATATATTTATTCTCCCTCTTTTATTTGATCTTATCGGTCGATTGAAACATAAAACTCAACGAAAAGTATGGGGAATAGTCTTTCTCACGCCTTGGATTTTAGGATTTCTACTCTTCTTCTTAAAACCACTGATTGAAACATTTATCTTTAGTTTTCAAAAGGTTACTCCTGAACCCGGTAGATTAGTGACTAAATTCATCGGATTTCGGAACTATTACGTTGCTTTAAGAGAAAATGTCGACTTTTTACCGACCTTATTGGGGTCTATAAAGGATACCGCTATTAACCTACCGGTTATTTTAATCTTTAGTTTATTGATGGCGGTATTATTAAACACGAAATTTAAAGGCAGAACCTTTATGCGTTCAATATTTTTCATCCCTGTAATCATAAACTCTGCCGCGGTCGCATCCGCAATGGGTGGTGGGGAAGCACTTCGAAATGTTATGGAACAACACGGTCAAGGGCTAGCGCAAATATTTGATTTTGAGAATTACTTGTTGGAGGCAAATCTTGCCACAAATCTTGTGAGTTTCTTAATTAGCTCTATTGAAAGAATCTATACTATAGTATCGCTATCCGGGGTACAAATTCTTTTATTCTTAGCCGGAATCCAATCCATTCCAAATCACTTATATGAAGCGGCAAAAATAGAGGGAGCAACCCAATATGAAATATTCTGGAAAATTACTCTGCCGATGGTTTCACCTATGGTTATCACAGCATCTGTTTATACTATCGTTGACACCTTCATTAAGTCACCGGTAACCAATGTTATTCAAAAAGTCAATATTGACTATGGACTTAATGCGGCAATGAGTTGGCTCTATTTTGGTGCATCAGCATTATTGTTACTGATAGTGTTGGGTCTTCTTTCAAAGGTGGTGTTCTATTATGATGAACAAAATTAAAGCAATTAAAATAGAAATTAATAAACTTATAAATAATATTACCGAGCCATTTAAAAATCACCATAAAAAGATAAAAATCGAAAATAAGGCAAAATATATCTTCTTGGTTTTTATAAGATCAATACTGTTATACGGACTGGCATTTGTGGTGTTATTTCCTTTACTTCAGCAAATTTCCCTTGCCGTACGTGACCCAGGGGATATAAATAAACCGACGGTTGTCTTTATCCCCGAGGTTTGGTCATTATTTAACCTTAAACTGGCAGCTGTTTTGCTTGATTACTTCAATACACTTAAAAACAGTTTAAGATTATCCTTTACGGTAATGGTTTTACAGGTACTCGTAACGGCATTATCCGGTTACGCATTTGCCAAGTTAAGATTTAAAGGTGCTGGTTTATTATTCTTAATCGTTATCGCAACAGTTTTAATACCACCTCAAACACTTAGTGTTTCAAGGTACTTATACTTTATGAATTTTGATATTTTTGGCATAATCAAAACTATCAACGGTAAGAGTCTTAATCTGCTTAATACACGTTATTCACTATATTTGATGACAGCTTTAGGCATGGGGATCAACTCCGGATTGTTTATCTATATATTCCGTCAGTTTTTCAGAAATATCCCTCATGAATTAGATGAATCGGCTCAGGTGGATGGAGCAAGTGTTTTCCGTACATTTTGGAGTGTTATGTTACCTAACGCGCGTCCGGCAATGTTAACAGTAGGTCTGTTTGCCTTTGTCTGGCAGTATAATGACATATACTATGTTCGCTTGCTGCAAATCAGTAATGATTTGGAATTAATTTCCCCAAGACTGGCCAATGCTTTGGGATTCCTTCCCGATGCCTTAATCAGATTTGGCGTTCTTGATTTAATTGGCGGCGACGTATCTAAAAACCCTTACTTTGGCGCTTTAGTTTCTAATATAGCCGCATTAATAACGATGTTACCGCTACTTGTAATATTCATCTTTTTACAAAAATACTTCGTTGAAGGTATTGAAAGAACCGGTATTGTCGGTTAATAAAAATAATATGGGAGTGATAATATGTTCAACTTTGAAAAATTAGTTAACAGCACTTTATTTAGATATGCTGATCTATTATTTAAAATAATCTGTGTTAATATTATGGTTGTGATTTTTTCACTCCCTCTTATTACTTTACTTCCTGCATTAGTCGCAGGATATGATCGAATCAAGTATTATATGGAAGAAAATGAAGCTCCATTATTTAAATCATTCATTCAAGCATTTAGATATAATTTTTATCGTCATTTCAAAATCGGATTAGCAATAATCGTCTTAATTGGCTTGATGAGTCTTAACATTTATTCTTATTATAGTCAAATCGAAAATGGAGTTGTCTACATTATCGGGTTGTATGTATCATTAGTATTATTGTTTTTTATCGTCTTAACGGTTGTTAATATTCCTTTGTCATGCATATTCTTTCCACAATTAAATGCCAGAAAGATTATGAAAATATCCTTTTATATAGGAATTAAGCATGTCTTCGTAAGTGTTATGATGATACTATCCTTTTCATTAACTTATTTGTTAATACTGTATGCCTTTCCGGTTTATACCTTTATTGGCATTAGTTTACCAATATTCATCAATCTTAAATTAGCAACCCGATTATATAAGAAATACGGAAAAGAATAGAGGTGCGCTATGATTAAATTAGGAATAGATCAGATAGAACATTATCTTGAAATATTTAATGGAAAAAGGATTGGCTTAATCACAAATCCGACAGGGGTTAATTCTGATTTAGTGAGTACAATAGATATTTTAAAAGAAAAAACAAATTTAGTCGCATTGTTTTCGCCTGAACACGGGGTAAGAGGAAATATTCAGGCCGGAGAAACATTGGATACTTATGTCGATGAAAAAACAGGATGCATCGTGTATAGTTTGTATGGGAAAACAAAACGGCCGACAGAAGAGATGATGGATAAAATCGATATCCTGTGTATCGATATTCAGGATGTTGGTTCGCGTTTCTATACTTATATATATACAATGGCTTACGCAATGGAGGCATGTAAATCATTTAACAAAATGTTCGTGGTGTTTGACCGTCCTAATCCGATTAACGGTTTAACAGTTGAAGGTAATATCCTTAATGTAAATTATCGTTCTTTCATCGGTTATTATCCTATTCCGCAAAGATATGCGCTTACTATCGGCGAATTAGCTTGTCTGTTTAATAAAGAATATGGAATAGAATGTAATTTAAAGATCATTCCTATGGAAGGCTGGCATCGTAGTATGTTTTGGGAAGAAACGGGCTTACACTGGATAAACCCATCGCCAAATATCCCTACTACTACTTCAGCAATAGTTTATAATGCTACCTGTGTTTTTGAAGGAACAAATATTTCTGAAGGACGGGGTACGACTAAGCCATTCGAACTAATAGGTGCACCATGGATTAATCCGGATATGCTGGCAAACAGCATGAATTCTAAACAGTTACCCGGAGTAAAGTTTAGACCGGTTTATTTCACACCGACTTTTTCCAAACATCAAGGAGTTATGTGCGGTGGTATCGAATTAATCGTGACTGATCGGGACGTTTTTGAAACGGTAAAGACCGGGTGGACATTGTTATATGTTATAAAAGATTTGGATGGGCAAAAATTTAAGTTTTTACCACCTTATAAAGAAGGAATGCATCCAATGATCGATTTAAATAATGGAAATTCATATTTGCGTGAAGGAAAATATTCATTATCCGAATTATCGAAAATAATCGAGCAGGATAGTGAGGCATTTAAAATGATTAAAATAAAATATCATTTATATGAATAAAAAGAGGTATTTGTATGAAAAAGTTAGAATATATGACATTGCAGGAAAAGATCGGCCAACTGATGTTGTTTGGTTTTATGGAAGATGATATCGATGGTATGCTTGAGTTAATCGAAAAATATAAGGTCGGAAATATCATTTTATTTACGCGTAACGGTAAGGATGCTAAAACATTATTTCATGTAAATCAAAAAATCCAAAAGCATGCGTTGGAAAAACTGGGAATTCCTCTTTACATCAGTACGGATCAAGAAGGAGGAATGGTCACTAGGGTTTTGAAGAATGCCACCTATTTTCCGGGGAACATGACTTTGGGAGCGACAAACAATCCGGAAAACGCATATATAATTGGTAAGGCTATGGGGAAAGAATTGCTTTCCTTAGGTATCAATATGGACCTTGCTCCCGTACTTGATGTCAATAATAATATCAATAATCCCGTTATTGGGGTAAGAAGCTATGGTGATAATCCTGAATTGGTGGCTGAATACGGTATTAACTTTATTAAAGGCTTACAGGAAAGTAATGTGCTAGCAACCGGCAAACATTTCCCAGGACATGGTGATACCAATGTGGATTCACATTTGGATTTACCGACAATTAATCATGATAAAAAACGCTTGAACGAAGTGGAATTATTACCGTTCAAACGAGCAATTGCCGCTAATATTCAAGCAATTATGAGTGCTCATGTTTTATTCCCGGCATACGAACCGGAAAAATTACCGGCAACATTATCAAAAAAAGTTCTAACTGATTTATTACGTAAGGAATTAGGCTTTAATGGCTTGATTATTACCGACTGTATGGAAATGAAGGCTATTGACACCTATTATACGACCGAAAAAGCCACTGTCGATGCTATCAAAGCCGGGGCAAATCTCGTAATCATCTCTCATACAAGAAACAGACAGATTAAGGCCATTGAAGAGGTTACAAAAGCAGTATTAGAAAAGCGTCTTGATGAAAAAATCATCGATGAAGCCGTACTTAAGGTTTTACAAAGTAAAGAAAAGATTGTTGAAGATGCTATCGCCTTTACGAAAAAAACGTATGCCGATATTGAAAATGCGGTAAATGTCAAAGAACACAGAGAACAGGCGGAAAGGGTCGTTAATGATGCGTTAACACTTGTAAACGGGGAAGTATTTAAAGATCAGGGAAAGGTCTTATTCATTGCCCCTAACCCTAAAGCAACAACAATCGCCGATGACGAAGTAGCACAGAAGGGATTACTTAATGTGGTAAGACGTAGTTTTCCACATTGGGAAATCAGAGAATTAGAAATTAATCCTTCTATCGAAAATCAAACAGAAATCTTAAAAGGTATCGATGAATTTGACCAGGTTGTCTTTTGCTCATATAATGCCAATATCTATAAAAAACAACGTGAACTAATCGAAGAAGTAAGTAAAAAATGTGAAAATATGCATGTGATTGCTTTAAGAAATCCATATGATGTGATTGGTTTAAAAGCAAACTGTGTTTGTATTTATGAATATACGCCACTATCAGTAGAAACAATCATTAAATACCTACAAGGAACAATTAAACCTAACGGGAAATTACCGGTTAAATTGGACGGGTAGTTAACAATGAAATGCGTTATCTGTTGTGATAGTGGTGGGACAAAAACCGAAGTGGTAGCTTATTCCTTATCAGGTGAGGAAATCGTCACAGAAATAGGCGGCAGTGGAAACTTTTCGTTTGAGACGGAAAAGGCCGTGGAAAATGTTATTAGTACGATTGATAAGGTATATGCTAAGCTAAACGGTATGTATCAATGTTTGTTAATCCAGATGGGTATTGCCGGATATGGTTCTTTTAAAGAAAAGGAAGCATTTATCAATAGGCTAAAGGAAAAATATCATACCGACATAAGTATCGTTGATGATGCTAAATTAGCATTATATTCTGTTTTAAAAGATAAATATCAAGAAGCAATCTTAGTGCTGGCAGGGACTGGAAGTGCCTGTTACGGAATTAATGAATCTAAGGAATTACTCGTCGGAGGCTGGGGTCACTTATTAGGTGACGAAGGTGGGGCTCATAATTTAGTGCTAAGAGTGTTCAAAAAAATGGTCGATGATGAGGATGAAGGTAAAAAACCTTCTGCACTTGCAAGTAAAATCTTAAATCATCTGCATTTGGATAATGTCTTTGATTTAAAAAAATATGTCTATAATAACTCAAAGGCCGAAATTGCTAAGCTGGCACAATTTATCAATCAGTGTGCTCAATACGATGAGTTGGCAAGACAGTTTCTCAAAGATTCTGCTCTTGATTTGGCCAATTTCGCTTATTTAGTTTATAAGCGACTAAATCTTTCTCCAAGTATTACAATCGGATGCCAGGGAAGCTTTATTTTAAATTCACAGATTGTTAAAAAACAATTTCAAGAAGCCATTTTCAAATTAATCCCTGATGCTAACATCATCGAGGTCAATGAAAGACCGGTAAAAGGAGCTTATTACTTAGCTAAAAAGATTTTGAGTGACGGTGGTAAGCTATGTATGTGATCGGATTAATGAGCGGAACATCCTTAGATGGGGTGGATGCCGCCGTAGTTGATATTCAGGAGAAATATGGTAAAATAAGTTATGAATTAATTTATTTTTTCACAAAACCTTTTGATGAACAAATAAAAGAGGAAATTAAATCATGTATATCATTAGAAGAATCCAATGTGAAACGTATTTGCAGCTTGAATTTTAAATTGGGCTATGAATTTGCGGAAGCAGTTAAATTACTTTGTCAAAAAGCAAATATTGATTTAAGTAAGATTGATTTAATTTCAAGTCATGGACAAACTGTTTGGCACAATCCAAATCGAGAAGGAAAATTTTTACCATCAACTTTGCAGATTGGTGAAAGTGCGGTAATCGCATATGAAACTAATTGCCAAGTGGTTTCTAATTTCCGGGTTATGGATATGGCCGCCGGCGGACAGGGGGCTCCCCTCGTAGCATACACTGATTACCTCTTGTATCGAGATGACAGTCGTGATGTTGTACTGCAAAATATCGGAGGTATTGCTAACTTGACTTACTTACCAAAAGGTTGTACACAAGATGATGTAATCTCTTTTGATACCGGACCGGGTAATATGATGATTGATTATATATCGCAAAAATATTTTAACTCTTCCTATGATGAAGGAGGAAATATTGCCAAAAGAGGGAAAGTAATCGATGAATTGCTGAAAATGCTGATGGGTGATCCCTATATTAAGCAATGTCCTCCAAAAACAACCGGAAGAGAATATTTTGGTAAAGAGTATGTAGAAAAAATCATCACGCAATTTAAAACAGAAAAAATGGAGGATATCTTAGCAACATTCACAGTCTTTGTTGCAAAATCAATAGCATATAATTATCAAATGTTTTTAGGAAATATTGACCTGGTTATCATATCTGGCGGAGGTAGTTATAATAACTATTTAGTCGATTGTATTAAACGAGAGTTAAAATGTGAGGTAAAAATTTTAGAAGAAATAAATGAGAATTCGAGTGCTAAAGAAGCTATCGCATTTGCTCTGTTAGGTTATCAGACTATTTGTAATCGCACTAATAATATCAGGAGTGCAACAGGAGCTGTCAAAAATGTGATATTAGGTAATATTACACCAAAACCAAGCATATAAAGGAGAATTATGGATGGTTAATATAAGAGATATAACAACTGAACAACGAAACCAAAACACAATGAAATTAGACAGTCTTAATACTCTGGAGCTAGTCACACTTTTAAATGAGGAAGATAAGACAATAGCATATTCTGTAGAAAAAGCTTTGCCACAAATAGCTAAAGTAGTGGATATTATCACTGATGCTTTTATGAACGGAGGGCGGTTAGTTTATTTGGGTGCTGGAACGAGCGGAAGAATCGGTATTTTAGATGCCAGCGAATGTCCGCCTACTTTTGGAACGGATCCCAATATGGTTGTGGCATTAATCGCCGGTGGTCAAAAAGCGATGACGGTAGCGGTAGAGGGTGCTGAAGATAGAGAGGATTATGCGATTAAGGACCTAAAGAAGATTAAATTAAATGATAAGGATGTTTTAGTCGGAATAGCTGCCAGCGGTAGAACACCTTATGTTTTAGGAGGAGTTCAATACGGAAAATCTGTCGGCGCGAAGACAGCATGTATAACAACAAGTCAGAATTCTGTCTTAGCATCTTTAGTAGATTATCCGATTGAGGTAATTACAGGAGCAGAACCTTTGACAGGTTCGACAAGGATGAAATCCGGTACGGCACAAAAATTGGTGTGCAATATGTTAACCACTGCATCAATGGTTAAGATGGGAAAAGTATACGAGAATTTAATGATTGATGTTCAACCAACCAATGAAAAATTATACAGCCGTGCCCAAATAATTGTATCGGAGTTAACTGGCGTAACTGAGGAAGAAGCACAACAGTATATAACAAAATATAAATCTGTTAAGAAAGCAATCTTTGCGATCATAACAGGTTTGGAAAATGAAAAATTAATCAATGAATATTTAGGTAATCAGTACGGCCATTTACGAAAAGCGATAGAACACTATCGAAAAAATGAAAAAAAGGAAGTGGGGAAATGTATCAGGGAAGGATTATAAGCAATATTGACTCATTAGTAGGTACCTATACTAAAAGTGAAAATGTCATTATTAATTATTTAAAAACACATTTGGACGATGTCATCTATTTATCAGTCACCGAATTTTCTGATAAAGTAGGTGTCGGAGAAACAACAATTGTCCGCTTTTGTAAGAAGTTAGGGTTTAAAGGGTATCACGATTTTAAATTAGAAATTGCTCAGGACCATACTTTAAAAAAAGAAAATAATACTGATTCCGACTGCATAAGCGAGCAAATCTTCAAGAGTATGGTCTCTGTATTAGAAGACTCAAAAAATATCATTGATCAAAACTTAATTAAAGAATCAGTAAAGATGATTGAAAATGCTAAGAATGTTTACTTTTATGGTGTGGGTGCTTCAGGAATTACGGCTCAGGAAGCATACAGTAAATTTTTCCGAATATCACAGAAATTTCATTATTTTACTGACAGTCATTTTCAGACAATGGCTGCCCAAATTATGACAAAAGATGATTTGGTAATTGTGATTACGATTTCCGGAAGTACTAAGGATATCGTTGATGCCGTAAAAGATGCCAAGGAAAGTGGTGCGAAAGTTATCGCGATCACTAATTTCCGTAAATCACCTATTACGAAATATTCCGATGTGGTGCTGTTAACTGCCAGTAAAATAGGTGAATTTAACGGTGGTTCCTTAGTAGATAAAATCTCCCAATTATATATTATTGATATCTTGTTTATGGAATATTTGAATACCAATAGTAAATATATGGAAAACAGAGAACTAACGGCATTATCAGTTTCATCTAAAAAGTATTAATGTGAGGAGAGATTAAATTGAATATCGCAGTATGCATAAAACAAGTACCTGCTTCCTCTGATGTTAAAGTCGATCCAGTTACCGGTGTTTTACTACGCTCAGATTCTAATAATAAAATGAATCCCTATGATTTATTCGCTATTGAAACAGCTCTAAAGATAAAGGAAATTAATAATGATGCAATTATCACCGTTATATCTATGGGACCACCACAGGCAAAGGAAACATTACAAGAAGCATTGTGGATGGGTTGTGACGAAGCGGTCTTGTTGAGTGACAGAAAGTTTGCAGGAGCGGACGTACTAGCCACATCTAATACATTAAGTCAAGGGATATTAAGTCTTGGTAAAATTGATCTAATCATATGTGGAAAACAAACAACTGACGGTGACACCGCACAGGTAGGACCGGAAATTGCCGAACATCTTAACCTACCTCAGGCTACATACGTCAATGAAATCATTGAACTAAAATCTAATTCAATTATCGTTAGTACTAATTATGAAAATCATTATGAAATTGTGGAAATACCATTTCCTTGTTTGATTACCGTAGAAAAGGATATTTTTACTCCTCGCCTGCCTTCATATAAAAGAGGATTAGCAGTAAAGAACTATGAAATAAAAACATTATCATTAAACGATCTACCGGTAAATGATGAAAATTTATATGGAATAAACGGATCACCGACGCAGGTGGAAAAGATATTCAGTCCTGAAAGAAATTCACAAAAAGTAATTATCGAAGGGGATATTAATAAATTAAGCACCACCTTATATAATGAACTAAAGACTAAGAAATATATTTGATTGATTAGGAGTAAATTATGAGCAAGATTAAGATTAATCATGAAAAAGTAACCGAAGAAGTTGCGAAAAAATTAATGGATATATGCCCTTTTAATGCTTTTGAATATAATTTAGGACAATTATCAATTAACTCAGGTTGTAAATTATGCAAGATGTGTGTCAAAAAAGGACCTGCCGGTATTTGTGAATATGTAGAAACTGCTAAAACATCAATAAATAAAGATGAATGGAAGGGTATATGCGTATATGTGGAGCATGACGCTGAAGGAATTCATCCCGTATCCTTCGAATTACTCGGAAAGGCAAGAGAGTTAGCTGACAAGATAAATCATCCCGTACATGCAATAATTATTGGAAATAATCTAAGTAGTAAGGTAGAGATGCTGCTTCACTATGGTGTTGATAGAGTATATAAATATAGTCACGCGTTGCTTTCAAACTTTAATATTGAACAATATACAAATGTCTTTACTCATTATATAAAAGAAAATAAACCAAGTACAATTCTAATTGGCGCTACCTCGCTAGGTAGAGTATTTGCTCCGCGAATTGCATCAAGATTTAAGACAGGATTAACTGCGGATTGTACGGTTTTGGATATAAAAGACAATACCGATTTGGTACAAATTAGACCGGCCTTTGGTGGAAATATAATGGCTTCGATTGTTACGACAAATAATCGACCCCAGATGGCTACGGTAAGGTATAAGGTTTTAAATAAACCGGAAATGACCGAAAAAAGCGGTATTGTGATTGAAAATAATTGTGAAGGTATCGTACTAGATACCAAAATTACCCAGCTAGCAATAAAACCAAAAGAAAAAGGTATGGATATAACTGAAGCAAATATTATTATTGCCTGCGGACGTAGTTTTAAAAGTAAAGATGATCTTAAACTAGCTTATGAATTAGCCGATCTTCTTGGTGGTGAGGTAGCTTGTACAAGACCACTGATTGAAAACGGTTGGTTTGATCCCCGTCGGCAAATTGGTTTAAGCGGAAGAACCGTGGCACCTAAATTACTCATTAATTTAGGAATATCCGGCTCGGTTCAGTATGTTGCAGGTATTAAAAACAGTGAATATATCATATCCGTAAATACCGATAAAAACGCACCGATTATGGATGTCTCCCATGTGGGGATTGTCGGTGACATATATCAAGTAATTCCGCAACTAATTAGTAAGATCAAAAAAGATGGTGTGATAAATGAATTATAAAAAGATAGATACAGAAGATATTGCTTATTTTAAATCAATAATTGCTGGCAATCGGGTATTAGTTAAAGGCGAATTTAGTGTTGAATATGGCAGGGATGAACTCGGGACCATCGAGCAGCAGCCGGAGTTAGTCATTCAGGTACTTTCAACTCAGGAAGTTTCGGATGTTATGAAATACGCTTATAAAAACACCATTCCTGTTGTTGTAAGAGGTGCCGGGACGGGTCTTGTGGGTGGCAGTGTTCCCATTTTTTCCGGTATCGTCCTTGATATGTCAAAAATGAATAGAATTCTTGAACTAGATGAAAGTAATCTGACATTGACATTAGAACCGGGTGTGTTGCTAATGGATATCTATGATTACGTCGAGCCAAAAGGCTACTTTTATGCTCCGGACCCCGGTGAAAAGAGTGCGACAATCGGCGGAAATATCAGCACTAATGCCGGTGGAATGCGTGCTGTGAAATATGGTGTAACTAGAGATTGGGTAAGAGCATTGGAAGTCGTTTTACCTAACGGTGAAATAGTACAGTTTGGGGAAAAGGTCGTTAAGGATAGTAGCGGATATCCCCTAAAACAATTAATGATTGGTTCCGAAGGAACTTTAGGCATAATCACGAAAGCTGTGCTAAAGTTAATAGCTTTACCAAAACATGTTATATGTTTGCTTGTACCATTTGAAAATATTGAACAGGCAATAAAGGCTGTCACAAGAATCGTTAAAACGGAAGTAGTACCCACGGCAATTGAATTTTTTGAAAGAAAAACAATTGAATATGCCGAAACATTTTTAGGAAAGAAATTTCCTGATACGCGGTATAATGCTTATATATTGTTATCATTTGATGGTAACAACAAACAACAGTTGGATCATGATTATAAACAAATAGCTGATTTGTGTTTGAATGAATTAAACGCACTTGATGTCTTTATTGTCGATACCGACGAAAGAAAAGAATCGGTATGGAAGGCAAGAGGAGCTTTCTTAGAAGCGATAAAAGCCTCCACCACATATATGGATGAATGTGATGTGGTTGTTCCCCGTGATAAAATTGCTGAGTTTATTCTATATACTCATAAAATCGCCGCTGATTTAAACTTAAGAATTCCGAGCTTTGGCCATGCCGGTGATGGTAATTTACATATCTACATTTGTAAGGATGATTATTCGGATAGCGAGTGGAAGATTAAATTACAAGAGGCATTTGACTTAATGTATAATAAGGCTAAGGAATTAAAAGGACTTGTTTCGGGCGAACATGGTATAGGATATGCCAAAAAGGAATTTCTCGCAAATCATCTTGGCGAGGAACAAATTAACTTAATGAGAGGAATTAAACGGGTATTTGATGAAAAGAATATCCTTAATCCCGGTAAAATTATCTAGTGTAACGTAAATAGTTGAGAAATAGTAAAAATAGTTGATAAAAAAAATAATAGGGGGGATATCCTGTGAAGTTTTGGAAACCGTTTTTTCTGTTATTCTCTTTTCTGACGGTAATGTTGTTATTAGTTGGTTGTGATTTGTTAAATCCTAAAACAACATCTTCTACGACAATTACCTCAGGAAATTATTACATAAACTTACCTTACAGTAATAGTGAAATAACATTGCTTAAAGGTGAGGAAAAACAAATCGAATTTGAGACCAATGACCCTAACGGGGTCACGTTTACCTCAAGTGATGAAAGCATTGTGACCGTAGATAGTACGGGAAAATTAAGTGGAATAGCAATTGGTAATGGGACAATTACCTTAACATCTAAATCCGATAACTTACTTACCTTGACCATTTCGGTTGATGTATTTGGGGTAAAGCCTAAATATATATCTATTAAAGGAAATGATGTCGTAGAAGTCGGAAGTCAGGTAGAATTCAGTATTATTTCAAACCCATTAGATGCTTATAATGAAGTATTATGGTCTTCGGACAAACCTGAAATCGCCACAGTTGACGAAAATGGTGTTGTTAAGGGGATTAGTGGTGGGGTAGCGAAAATAACCGCAACCTCTAAAATAG
This sequence comes from Haloplasmataceae bacterium, assembly GCA_041687555.1. Classification (GTDB taxonomy): domain Bacteria; phylum Bacillota_I; class Bacilli_A; order Haloplasmatales; family Haloplasmataceae; genus JAWLBU01. Next base: position 62,187 of record JAWLBU010000003.1, read on the forward strand.
ATGGCAAAATCACCGCTAAGAAAAACATCACCGTTGAAAATATCTTTATCACATTCGCTAGTATTAAAACACCGGTTATTGTTGGCGATAAAATTCAGTTAGACGCAACGACATCATCAAAATTACCATGGGAAGTCATCTTTACTTCAAACGATGAAGAATTAGGAACAATCGATGCAAATAATGTTTTATCCGTGCTAAAAGAAGGGGCACTCACAATAACAGCTAAATTAAAGGAGCTTCCGACAATGAAAACATCAATAACCATAAATATTCTTGAAAGTTATAATCCGGATGAACTACTTGATTACTTAGCTGCTCAATTGGTACTAAGTCCTAATTTCTATCAATTAAGGGCATATGGCTGGACACATGAATATGATTTTGAAACTTACAATAGTGTTGCTAATTATTATTTTGGTGATATACCGATTATCGAATCATTAATACCGGAAAGTAGAAGCAATAGACCCGGTAAAATGCCTGCTTTATCATCAAGTCTTCCAAAGTATAATGATGATAATATTTATTGGGTGATAGTTCATGACACCGGTGACACACAGGCTACGGCCACGGCCGCTGCCATGTCCAGCTATGTAAACAATGATGCAGAAACTTCATGGCATTATACGGTGGATGAAAACGAAATCTATCAACACTTACCGGACAACGAAAGGGCATATCATGCCGGAGACGGCTCTCGTTCACCAGGTTTGACCGATACGGGAGTAAAGGCGACCGGACCTAACCCGACAATTACGATAAGTGATGATACCTATTATGTCTTAAACGATGTGAAATCAACTGTTAAAGCACCCGGCAATTATCCGATAACACCGGCCGGCATTTATACCTATATTGGTGGTAACGGAAACTATTATATCAATAACACCTATTATAATCCAGGATTTGGTTTTATATCCAATGCGGGAGGTAATTATAACGGTATTGGCATCGAAATGTCGATAAATGAAGGCTCCGATATTTTTAGGTCATGGCAACGTACCGCAAAACTTGCCGCTTCATTATTAGTTAAGCATAATTTACCTCTTGAAAACTTAATGTTCCACCAAAACTTCAGTGGTAAGATGTGTCCGCAGACAATGTTACGTGGCGAAATTGCTGATTTATTTAAACAGATGGTTGCCGTTGAATATCACATCATGAAGAACTTCCCTGATGCAGAAATCAGCATGACATCCTTAACACCGGAATATTTGGATAATCAGGGTCGGATAATAAAGAAGCCGACAAATGACGTTGAATTGAGTTATAAAATTACCGTTACTTTAAATGGGTTAACCGAATCAAGAGTCTTTAAAGTAATGTTACCTGTGATAAATAAGTAGTTGAGAAAGATTGAAAGCAGAGCTTTCAATCTTTTTTCTATAATAATCTCCATGTAAATTTCATATTATTTAATGATATCTTTTATATATTGGAGATGATGACATGAATAAAAGATTAAAAAAAATAATTAAAAAAAATAAATACCGCTCTCCTTTTTATCATCAATATAAAAAGCCCGCTGAGGAAGAGGCAACGGAACGTAAAAGCAATAAATTTCTCTATTCCATTTTTAATAGAGTTTTATTGAGCTTAATTGTTTTACTCGTTTTACTTATAAGCAGGAATCAGAAAAAACTGTCATTTATCTATGATTATACATTTAAGAATATGAATTTTATGCGCTTAAGAGTCTTTGTTGACGATAAACTAAACGGACTTTTTCCTAAAACTGAAGATGATTATAAATATGTTGATGCGGTAGTGATCAATCTGGATAATTCAGAAAACTATCGTGATGGTTTAATCATCGAAACCAATTATGCCGAACCGGTTTTATCGTTAGTCGATGGAATCGTGATTAGTTTATATAAGGATAAAAATTTGGGTAATGTGGTTGTTATCCAGGATGAATTAGGACGGGAATATCATTACGGTTATTTGGAGAATATTGAGGTAAGCATTTATAAGAGTATTAATTATGGTGAAGTTTTGGGCGTAGGAAGGCTGAACAGCGATTTTAATGGTGAGTATTATCTGGCTGTCAAAGATGGTGCGGACTATTTGGATGTTTACGAAGTGGTAATGGAAAATGAGAATTAAGATCCATCTGATAACGGAAATCTATTTAATTATCGCTTTATTTTCCGGGCTTTTTTACGATGTTATGGCTCTTTATCTTTGTCTTATCGTTCATGAATTGGGTCACTTGCTGATGATTAAATTATTTAAAAAAAAGGTTATATTATTGGAAATATCACCCTTGGGTGGTATTTTACATATAGATAAATGTCAAAATGATTTTAACCATAAAGAATTTTTAATCTATATAAGCGGTCCTGTGGCAAGCCTTGGATTGTATTATTTGTTTACAACACTCGGAGTTCATGAATTATTAATTCGCAGTGCTTTTTATGTATTAATCTTAAATTTATTGCCAATACTTCCTTTAGATGGCGCAAAAATCATCATGAGTTTAAAACAATATCTTTTGCCATTTCGCAAGGTATTAAAATTTACGACTGTTTTATCACTGGTCGTATGTTCTGTTTTACTGGTTTATTTTGTTAATAAGATAAATTATGTTGTGATATTAATGTTTTTTATCTATTTAAACCTCTTGTTTTATAATGACATACCCTATCATTATTTTAGCTTTCTTTGGTATAAATACCTTTATCCCAATCATAAACTAAAAAATAAGGTAATTGTTGCCGATAAAAATATCTATCATTTATTTTACAAAGGATTTAATCATCTCTTTTATAAAAATAAGCAATTTATCACGGAAAAGGATATGTTAAAAGAGGTGCTAAATACAAAATAAATATTGACTTGACGAGGTTTCTTTGATATACTTGTTATGTTGTAGGCACCTATTGATGCCCCAACCGCTCTTAAACAGGTCTTAAAACTTGTGTTACCTGTCAGGCGAGTCTGAGTTATATTTTTAAGGAGGTGCGTTTATGTACGCTGTAATTAAAACTGGTGGAAAACAATTACGTGTTGAAGAAGGACAAACAATTTTAGTTGAGAAATTAGATGTCCAAGTAGGCGAAGAAGTCGTATTTGACGAAGTATTATTAGTTGGTGGTGAAACTACCAAAGTCGGTACTCCATTGGTAAACGGTGCATCCGTTACCGCTAAGGTTGTAAACCAAGGTAAGAGTAAAAAAATCATCGTTTACAAATACAAGCCAAAAAAACACTATCACAAAAAGCAAGGTCATCGTCAGCCATTTACTCGTTTAGTTGTTGAAAAAATCAATGCTTAATGAGTCGGTTATATGACACATGTGACGGTGAAAAAAGCAAATGGCTATATTTCGGAAATTGAAATAAAAGGCCATGCGTTAAGTGGAAAGTACAACCACGATATTGTTTGCGCTGGGATATCAACCGTGGTGTTTGGCATATGTAATTCTTTGGAAGAACTATCGACATATGATACAAACCAAATAATCTTTCAAGATGATATGATTAAAATCCCAAATCTAATCGATCAAAAAGACATTCAAATAATATGTGAAGTTATGATCGTGCAATTACAAACAATACAACGATCTTACCCAAAATATATAGAAATATCTTTTAAGTAGGAGGTGTAACCTATGAAGTTTATTTTAAACATCCAATATTTCGCTTCTAAAAAGGGAGTAGGATCAACGAAAAACGGTCGTGATTCTGAATCAAAAAGATTAGGAGCCAAAAAATCTGACGGACAATTTGCCACAGCCGGTTCGATTATTTATCGTCAACGTGGGACTAAAATTCATCCAGGGACAAATGTAGGTAGAGGTGGAGACGATACCTTGTTTGCTTTAATTGACGGAGTTGTCAAATTCGAAAGAATTGACAAAAATCGTAAATGTGTATCTGTATATCCTGCTGAATAATAGATTATAAAGCCCTAAGAGGGCTTTATTTTTTTGTAAGTTGAGTATAATATCAGATAGTACTCTTATTAGAGGTGATTTTGTGTTTATAGATGAGGTTAAATTAAAGGTAAAGGCCGGTGACGGCGGTGATGGCATCGTCACATGGCGTCATGAATTTAAAGTAGAAAAGGGAGGTCCTTTCGGGGGAAACGGCGGTCACGGAGGAAGCATCATTTTTAAGGTGGACAGCGGTTTGTCCACCCTGCTTGATTTCCGTTATCAAAAACATATCCGGGCAAAAAACGGGGAAAAAGGGAGAACAAAAACGCAGCATGGTAAGAATGCCGAGGATTTAATCATTAAGGTCCCGCAGGGAAGCACCGTTTATGATGTTGAATCCGGACTTATTATCGCGGATTTAGTCGATATCGGTCAAGAAGCAGTAATTGCTAGAGGTGGTCGCGGTGGACGAGGAAATGCGGCTTTTGCGACTCCGAGAGTTGTGGCTCCGGATTTTTGTGAATTAGGTGAACCTGGTGAGGAACGCGAGATAAAAATTGTCCTTAAAGTATTGGCTGATGTCGGGTTGGTTGGGTTTCCATCCGTAGGTAAATCGACGATCATCGCCTCTGTTTCTTCAGCCCGTCCAAAGATTGCCGCGTATCATTTCACAACGCTTGTGCCTAATTTGGGAGTAGTGTCGGTTCCCGACGGTCGATCATTTGTCATGGCTGATTTACCGGGATTAATTGAAGGCGCATCAAGTGGCGCAGGATTAGGAATTCAATTTTTAAAGCATATAGAAAGAACGAGGGTCATTGTTCACGTGATTGATATGGCCGGCAGTGAGGGAAGGGATCCGTATCAGGATTATGTGAAGATAAACCACGAACTTGCCAGTTATAAAATGAATTTATTAAAAAGACCGCAGATTATCGTCGCCAACAAAATGGATTTACCCGGGGCTGAAGATAATTTAGTGGAATTTAAAAATAAACTAAAGGATGACATTAGTATCGTACCGATCAGTGCTATTACCAAACAGAATTTAAATGAAATGCTTTATAAAATTGCTGATTTGTTAGAGAAAGCTCATTTTTTCCCTGTCTATGAAGAGGATGAATTCCTGGAAAATAAAGTCTTTGAAATGGATGAAAATAAGCCTAAATTTGAGATTACTCGTGATGCGGATGGCATATATGTCGTTACGGGTGATGTGATAGAGAGAATGTTTAAAATGACGAATTTCTCCCAACATGAGTCCGTGCGAAGATTTGCGAAAATGTTAAGAAAATATGGTGTTGACCATGAGTTAAGGGAAAAAGGTGTGCAAAACGGTGATGTGGTTCGGATACTGGACTATGAATTTGAGTTTATTGATTAAGGACATATTGTCCTTTTTTTATTTAATGATTATAATAAATTTAAAAGCTCCTTAAGAGGTGATAATTTGGAAAGAATCTGTTTATCGGAAACACTTGAAGTATCAAGAATTGTTCAGGGATTAATGAGACTTACTTCATGGGGATTTACCAAATATGATTTCCTCCATCACATTGAAAAATTATTGGATTTTGGAATTACGACTTTTGATAATGCCGATATATACGGTGATTATACATGTGAGGCCAGACTTGGTGAGGTATTAAGTATAAAACCAGGTCTTCGAAAAGAAATACAAATCATCACAAAATGCGGAATAAAAATATTGAGTGATAAATTTCCCGAACGACGTATCAAACACTATGATACAAGTAAGGAACATCTAATATCCAGCGTTAATCACTCACTGCAAAACCTCAAAACCGATTATCTTGATTTATTGTTAATCCACCATGCCGATCCTTTCATGGATCCGATAGCTGTCAGTGAAGCATTTCATTATCTATATAAATCGGGTAAAGTGCTGAATTTTGGTGTCGCTAATTTTAAGCCTTCTAACTTCAATCTACTACAGAAATTTTTTAAGTTGCCGCTTGTTACTAACCAAATAAAACTATCACCGCTTAATTTAACACATTTTACCGATGGCACAGTCGAATTATGCCAGGAATATGAAATACCGCCGATGGCCGCTTCACCGCTAGCGGGTGGTGCGATTTTTTCCTCTTCAAGCGAAAAGGCGATTAATCTTTGTCAGAAATTAGAGGATATCGCTAAGAGATACGGCATTAATAGTTTAGATACCATCTGTTACAGTTTTCTTACCACTCATCCATCCCATATCATACCTATTGTCGGTACCGCCAACATAAATAGGATTGGTAATGCGGTAAAAGCATTGGACCTTAAATTAAGCAATGAGGAATGGTTTGAAATCTATTCAACGGTAATTGAAGATGATGTCGACTGATAAAATAAAGATATAAGTATTAAAAAACTTCCTTTTTAATATGATATAAAGAAGGGAGTTTTTATTATGTGTTTTAAATGTTACTTTACGGATTTTATCATTATCGCCTGTATGCTTAGTGTTTTTGTCATTTTGCATGATCGTAAAAGTGATGTTGACAATATTCAGGTGGAATACCTTAAAAATAACTCCATAGAAGCAATTAAGTTGGAGGATGATGATTTAAATAACATTGAAGCTTTTATCGTAGCCGAATTACATGGCTTTGCGAAAAATACGACTGTAAAATATGATTTTTTACGATATTTAAATCAAAGTAAGAGTGTCAATGTAAATATCGTAGAAATATCATTTAGCAGCGGATACATGCTTAATGAGTATTTAAAAACAGGTGATTTGAAACTGCTTGATGACATATTTGCTTTTTATATCGGGAGCCCCTTTTATACCGATGAAGAATATCAGTTCTATCAAAAGCTACATCAGTATAATAAAACGGTAAGTGATGCGCAAAAGATTTCCATATACGGCATTGATATAGAACATTCGGAGGCTAGTGCCTTATATTTTTATCAATATTATACTAATGAATTAGTTACGAGTGTGGATAGTATCTTGGAAAAATCATTTACTGATCCCATCCTAATCCATTTACAGAGAAATATCTTGGCACAAAGATATTTTTATCAGACGTTTGATTTTCCCGAACGTGATCATATGATGTTTCAAAATCTTTTATCATTACGGACAATTTATGATATCAATCGCTTTTATGCTCAGGTGGGTGCCAAGCATGGCTTTACAAAACGATTAAATAATGAATATCGTTCATTTAGCGCTTATTTAAATCATGATTTGGTATCTCCTTATAAAGATAGGGTGACCTCCATAATGCTTTTTTATAAAGACAGTTCATACCTTGTGCCGGTTGTAATCGACACCAAACCTTACTATAAGATAGAAAGAGTTAAGCGATCATATAAAACAAACAATCTTGATATATTTTCGGATAAATTAACGATGATTTCACTAAATAAAAATTTATCACCATATACTGAAAAACTAATATGGTATCACTCGTACAAGACGTATAAGGAGGATGTGACTACTGATTATTACCAATACATAATTGTGTTAAATGGTTCTAAAGCCGCCAGTCCTATCGATGACTCTTTATTGATAAGTGAAAAATCACTCTGGCAAAAAATCTTGAGAAAGCTGTTTTAAACAATAAATAAGTTAACATTCTCTATCATTTTACATATAATTAAATAGAATAGATAGAGGTGATAGTATGAAGTATCATATCGTTCAAGTCAATGAAAGGATTCAGGATATTGCCCGTAAATATCATGTGACTGTGGATGAAATCGTCAAACTAAATCGTCATATCAATAATATCGATTATATTGTCCCGGGAATGAAGATCAGATTACCGGTGTTATCGGAAGAAGTAAGTGAAGAATTGAAGGATAGTTTTTTAGATATAGATAAATATTATCCAAAGGTTGAGGATTTTAAGGAAGTGCAAATTGAAAAGAAAACGGAAGAGGAAGGCAGTGCTCCGGAAATCGAATCAACACCGAATGTGACCCCGCAAAATCCTTATATGTATCAAAATCCATATCCGCAACAGTATATGCATTATATTCCGCAGTATTATCCGTTTCAACCGATGTCTCCTTATTATAATCAAATGTTTTTTCGTGATCAGCAAAAATCACCACAGGGACAAAAATATCAGGTTTTTAGTAGCGTAAATCAGGATTTGACCATTCCTCAGGTTAAGGATGCCCAAAAGGTAGTGGATTCTAAGTTTTTTGATCAACCTGCATTTTGTGACCCGATTTTATTTACGAAATATAATGAAACGAAATGCGATTTAAATAAAGATTATACGCAATTATTTCAAAGTCCGCTCTTTAACCCGCCTTATCCTTGCGGAAAAGAAATACCCGATATTCCTGATAAGCATAAAGAATTATGTTTAGATGAAAATGTTAAGGAGATAAAAGTAGATTTACGTGACTTTGTCAAAAAACATACAAAAATATCTAAGAAAAAGGATAACTAATCCTTTTTTTATTAGTGGAGGTTGAAAAAGCGTTTACATTATCTTATAATTAAATTATAAAATCTTGTAAAGAGAGGTAAGTATGTTGTTAACTCCTAAAGAATTAGCTTTTGAAGCATGTAATATCGGTGAAAAAAAAGTAAACAATAAAATTACAATTACTTTTATTTCTGCTATCTTGGCAGGAATGTACATCGCATTGGGCTATTACGGTTTTCTTATTGTCAATAACGACCTTTTAAGTACTATATTGGGAAAATTATTTGGTGCTATGGTCTTTCCTGTCGGTATTGTACTGGTAATAATTACCGGATGTGAATTGTTTACGGGGAATTGTTTAATCACATTGGGCTACTTTGCTAAAAGATATAAATTTGCTTCCGTTTTGCGAAATTGGCTGATCGTATGGGTTGGTAATTTCGTCGGAGCGTTATTATTCGGCGCAATATTATATTTTAGTAGGAGTGCCGATAATAAACAAATGATTGAAATGATTAACAAAATCAGTTTGCAAAAGGTCAATTTAACGTTTTTAGAATCGTTAATGCGCGGTATTTTATGTAATATTCTCGTTTCCCTGGCCGTTTATTTATCGTTTGCATCAAAAACGGTTTCCGGGAAAATCATTGCCTCGATATTACCCGTATTTTTATTTGTGTTAAGCGGGTATGAACACAGTGTGGCTAATATGTTTATATTACCTTTTTCCGTCTTCTTGGGCAATAATATTAGTTTAGGGCTAATACTAAAAAATTTAATTCCCGTAACACTTGGTAATGTCATCGGTGGTGGAGTTATCATTCCGCTTGCGTATTACTTTGTCTATGTCAAAGAAAATAAATAATTATCGAATACTCATAGTTAGCTATGAGTATTTTTATTTGGAATAAAACAATAAAAGTCGTATAAATAGAATGAAAAAATAAGAAGAATATGGTATAATATAGAAATTGGATGGGTGGTTAAAAATGTATGCTTATATGTATGGAAAAGTAGCAAATATCGGGACTGATTATATTATTTTCGAAAATAATAATATAGGGTATAAAATTATTACACCAAATCCCTATACTTTTAATTTAGGCGAGGAAATTATTGTTCATGTATTTTTATATATCCGTGAGGATGCTCATGAGTTATACGGTTTTAGAACTCCGGAAGAAAAAGCTTTATTTGAAAAATTAATCAGTGTCACGGGCATCGGTCCCAAATCAGCCTGTGCGATTTTGGCACCGGGTGATTATCATAATGTCATTAATGCGATTGAAAACGGTGATGTAGCCTATTTGAAGAAGTTTCCTAAGATCGGTCCGAAAACAGCTCAGCAAATTATCCTTGATTTAAAAGGAAAACTGGGCATAATGGAAATGAATACCGTTAATAAACAGCAAGCAGACGCCATTGAAGCGTTAATAGCGTTAGGATATAAAGATAAAGAAATCGAGAGGGTTTTCCGAGAGATCACCGATAAGAATTTAACCACGCAGGAATATATAACTAAGGCTTTACAGCTCATGTTGAAATAAGGAGGATAGCCATGGAAGACGAACGCATTATTTCACCCGGAAAACTTTCTGAAGATGACTTGGAATTGTCTTTACGACCTCAGGATTTCAATCAATATATCGGTCAGAATAAGGTTAAAGATAATTTGCATGTCTTTATCGAAGCAGCTAAAATGCGTAATGAAGCACTTGATCATTGCTTATTATATGGTCCTCCCGGTTTAGGAAAAACGACGCTTGCCAATATTATTGCCAATGAAATGAATGTCGAAATAAAACATACATCGGGACCCACCCTAGAAAGAGGCGGGGATTTAGCGGCAATCCTTACAACATTAAAACCAGGCGCTGTCTTGTTTATCGATGAAATTCATCGCTTACCGCGTCATATTGAAGAAATATTGTATCCGGCCATGGAAGATTATGTTTTGGATATCGTTGTGGGTAAGGATTCTACGGCACGGTCGATTCGAATAGATTTACCGCCGTTTACTTTGGTGGGTGCGACCACCAGAGCAGGAGATTTATCAAGTCCCCTCCGCGACCGCTTCGGTGTTATTTCACATTTAGAGTATTATAATATCGATGATTTACAAAAAATAATCTTGAGGACATCGCAGATTTTTCAATTTCCGATTAATAATGAAGCTGCAATTGAACTTGCAAAACGTTCAAGGGGTACTCCGCGTGTGGCTAACCGCTTATTTAGACGCGTGAGAGATTTTGCTCAGGTTCTAGGAAATGAGGAAATCAGTCTTAAAGTATGCAAGGAATCATTGGATAAGATGAATGTGGATGAAGCCGGTCTTGATTATACCGATCATAAGTATTTATTGGGGCTTATTGAACGGTTTAATGGCGGTCCGGTTGGTGTTGAAGCGTTGGCCGCATCAATCGGTGAAGAGGTCCAGACCTTAGAAGATGTGTATGAACCTTATTTACTACAGGAAGGTTTTATTAAAAGAACGGCCAGGGGCAGAATTGCGACGGAAAAGGCTTATAAACACTTAAATATTGCTGTTTCATTATTATAGAAAGAGGTTTATTAATGCAGTTAGAAGACTTTGACTTTTACTTACCGAAAGAACTTATAGCACAAACACCGCTTGAAAATCGTGAATCCTCACGTTTGTTGGTTTTGGATCGCCTTACGGGTAAGATCGAGCATCGTCATTTTTATGAGATAATCGATTATTTAAACTGTGGTGATACTTTAGTGCTAAATGACACTAAAGTGATGCCCGCACGTTTATTGGGAATAAAAGAAGAGACAAAGGCTCATATTGAGGTACTTTTACTAACTCAGAAAGAAAATGATATTTGGGAAACCTTATGCAAACCTGCGAAGCGTATAAAAGTAGGAAGCGTCATAACTTTTGGCGAAGGTATTCTCAAAGCTAAATGTCTGGAAATTCTTGATGAAGGAAGACGAATATTTCAATTTTTTTACGGAGGCATTTTTTATGAAATATTGGATAAATTAGGGGAAATGCCCCTTCCGCCATACATAACCGAAAGATTAAAGGATAAGGACCGATATCAGACCGTTTATTCCAAAGTAATCGGTTCCTCGGCTGCTCCGACGGCGGGGCTTCATTTTACTAATAAGCTTTTGGCGGGTATTGCCAATAAAGGCATAAATATCGCGTACTTGACATTGCATGTCGGCTTGGGTACTTTTCGACCCGTGACCGTGTCCAATATAAAAGATCATAAAATGCACAGTGAGTATTATCATATGAGCGAGGAAACCGCGAAGCTGTTAAATGAGACAAGAAAGCAAAACAAAAGAATCATAACGGTGGGTACAACATCGACCAGGACTTTAGAAACGATTTGCGGTAAATTTAACGGTGAATTTAAAGGAGATAGCGGTTATACCGATATCTTTATTTATCCGGGATATCAGTTTAAAGCTATTGACGGACTTATCACCAATTTTCATTTACCTAAATCAACACTTATTATGTTAGTCTCGGCATTTGCTTCAAAGGATAAGATTATGAATGCTTATCATGAGGCTATTTCCCAAAAATATCGGTTTTTCAGTTTTGGGGATGCCATGTTTATAAAATAGAAGGTGTGAATTAATGTCGGCAATAAAATATGAATTATTACATGTATGTAAACAATCCGGCGCCAGATTGGGTAGACTTCATACGCCTCACGGGGTGATTGAAACACCAATATTTATGCCCGTAGGTACTCAAGCAACTGTCAAAACACTATCACCCGAAGAATTAAAAATGATGAATGCCCAAATCATTCTAAGCAATACATATCATTTATGGTTACAGCCGGGGGATGATATCATTAAGGAAGCCGGTGGGTTGCATGAGTTTATGCAATGGGACCGACCAATATTAACTGATTCGGGTGGTTTTCAGGTTTTCAGTTTAAGTAATCTGCGCAAGATTACAGAAGAGGGTGTTTATTTTAGACATCATAAATCAGGGGAACAATTATTTTTATCTCCCGAAAAAGCTATTCAAATTCAAAACAATCTAGGCAGTGACATCATGATGAGCTTTGATGAGTGCGTGGAATTACCGGCGGAGTATAATTATGTCAAACAATCGGTGGAACGCACAACAAGGTGGGCTGAAAGAGGTTTAAAGGCACATAAAAATGAAAAATCACAGGCGCTCTTTGGCATTGTTCAGGGAGGAGATTTTCCTGACTTAAGAAAAATGTCGGCGACGGAATTAGTTAAATTAGATTTCCCGGGTTATTCTATTGGCGGATTATCGGTGGGGGAATCTAAGGAAACCATGTACCGCACCATTGAATTTACCATACCCTATCTTCCGACGGATAAACCCCGTTATCTGATGGGTGTGGGAAGTAGCGATGCCTTAATTGAAGGAAGTATTCGCGGAATCGATATGTTCGATTGTGTGTTGCCTACGCGAATAGCCAGACACGGGACGGCAATGACAAGCCATGGAAGAATCGTGATTAAAAACAAACAATACGAACGTGATTTTACCCCGCTTGATCATGAATGCGAGTGTTACACATGTAAGAATTACACCCGTGCATATCTACGACATCTGATTAAAGCAGAAGAAACCTTTGGACAAAGATTAATCTCTTATCATAATGTGTTCTTCTTAATTAGACTCATGGAAAATGTTCGTCAGGCGATTAAAGAAAACCGATTGCTTGATTATAGAGACGAATTCTTTGCGAAATACGGATTTAGTGATCCGACGAATTCAAGACAATTTTAAAAAGGAGTGAATTATATGTTTACAATTCTAACACAGGACTTAGGCGATATTGTGACATTCGTAGTACCATTGGCCTTATTCTTTCTCGTTATTTATTTCTTTGTGATGAAACCCGATAAGAAAAGACGTCAGCAGATATTAGAAATGCAAGCAAAATTACAAATTGATGATAAAATCATCACAATTGGCGGCATCCATGGTATCGTAGCAGAAGTTAAAGAAGATACGGTCACAATCATAATTGCTAGTGGTGCTAAAATGAAGATTGAAAAGGGTGCCATAAAAACAATCGTTAAGGAGTAATAAAAAAACTGTAGAATTCTACAGTTTTTTTAATTTATCTCGTCTATGGCAGTTATTGCTTCGTCAAACAGCCGATATGAATTAACATTTAGGTAATACAAAAACATAAAAAAACCTTTGGCGCTTTTTTTTAAGTTGGTTATACGCTGTATTATCTCCTCTTTTTCGATCTTAGTATAATTGTTTAATAAAAACATATGTTTCCGATATATTAAATAATTACAGATTATGCAATAAAGTAAAAAAAGACCGATAAGGATATAAACGACGGGGAGAAAAATGTTAGCAATCTTAAATTCTAGAACGATAGCTATAATGATGAGAATAGCCGTTAGTAAAATAAATGTTATGAGTTGGAGAATAATCTTATTGACCATCTTTTTAATATAATACTCAAATTTCTGATTCATCTTATCACCTTCATTTTTATCTATTATAACATATTCAGATAAAATTAATAGTGCGAAAAGTAAAATGACTCAAAAATTTGAGTCATTTCCTGCTTTATTTAATGACCGGTTTAAAATTAACGCCGAATATTCCCCCTAGACCCGATGATAAAATCAATACCACATATTTTGCGGTTAAGTTAAGCGATAATTTTTCCTCAAAACCTAATATCTGTATTAACATTAGGATGATAATGACAAAGATGGAATACATAATACCGTTTACTAATCCCTTTTTTTGTTTAATGTTACCACTTAAAAATCCTAATATCAAAAAGAGGAGTATACTACAAAAGTATAAATAAAATGATTTCTCGCCAACTTTTATCACGTTAAAATATACCAAAATCGATGATATGGAAATTATAATTAAAGCTAATATCAGCCATATTAATAGTATGGATAAATTCTTTTTAAAACTATTCATAAATATACCTACCTTTCTATTAAAATTATATGTTTGTAAAATAATTAATAGAATAAAATAAATGATATATATGAGGAACTTAAGGTGATAATATGTTTGGTCTTTTTCAAATTATCTTCAGGGTTTTATTTAATTATGTGATTATTTATATTACTTTCAGAATAATGGGCAAAAGAGAGCTTGGCGAATTAAGCATTATCGATTTAATTATTTTTTTAATGATTGCCGAAATCACTGCCTTATCCATTGAGGATATCGAGAGGCCATTTATTTATTCAATTGTCTCAATAGCGTTGCTTGTTTTCTTACAGAAGTTTTTCAGTTATATCACATTAAAAAATGCCAAATTACGTGATCAAATCGAAGGCAGTCCTTCGGTGATAATTGCCAACGGGAAAATTAATTATGCGGAAATGAAACGGCAAAGCTATACCTTTGATGATTTAATCAATCAGTTAAGGGATAAGAATATTCGTTCAATATCCGAGGTCGATTTTGCGATACTGGAAGTGGGCGGAACTTTGTCCGTTTTTAAGAAGGAAAATATGGAAATATCACCATTGCCGGTCATTGTTTCAGGTAAGTTTGTGAAGGAAAATTTTCAATATTTGGATATCGATGAGGAAAAGGTTAAGCAAATATTAAAGGATAAAGGTTATACGGATATAAAAAAGATCTTGTATGCTAATTATGAAAACGAAGAATTGTTTATTGTAAAGGTTGATTCTTAGGCTTAAATAACTGGTGTTTTAGTTTACGAATATCACCTATGTTAAGTAAAAAGATGATAGCGATATAGATTAATAACAGGATAAGGATGTTTAAATAAGGATTATGGAGAAGGTTGACTGTTTTAATAATATTACCTAATAAGTAGGTGATGATTAATAGACATAAGGAATGAATGATGGTTTTTACGGTATATCTGATTTTAATAGCATTAGAAAGAAAGATAAAGTCCATTAAGGTGACAAATAGACTATTAACGATTATGGCTGTTGTTAAGCCATGGACGTTAATGCTTTGATTAGCTACAAGAATATATATTAAAAATAACTTGATGATAGCTCCCATAAGGGTTGAAAACATCGCTTCTTTTGCTTGGTTGACGGCATGCAAGGTCGAAGTGATTGGTTGTTGGAAATAGTGAACTAAGAATAAGGGCGCCATATATGATAAGAAAACCACACCTTCGGTTGTGTTAAAAAAGAGTTTCATTAATTCTTTGGGATATAGCGTTAAAATTACGGTAAAGATACAGCCGATTAAAAATGATAAAAAGATGGAAAGGTTAAAATAGTGACTGATTTTTTCACTGTTTTTTTTGGCATATGCTTCGGAAATAATCGGAATAAGCGGTGTTGCCAAAGCGACACAAAAAAAGGAAGGAAATAATAGTAAGGAAAGGGTGTAACCCGTTATTTGACCATAAATTCTTGTCACATTTTCGCTGCTTATACCGATTGATATCATCGCAAATGAAAAAATGATCGGTTCTAGAAAATGGGATAAAGAACCTATTAAGCGGGAACCCGTAGCCGGAATTGAGATGGTTAGGATATCCTTAGTCAAATGTTTTTCGTATTCCTTATCCGCATTCATCCGTTTTTGCAGCAGCTGATTCCAGGAACGCTTATTTTTAATCTTATACAACATATAGATTAATGCCGATGCCTCGCCTAGTGATAATGACAATATTACTCCGCAAACAGCAAGTTCAATACTATACGGGAGAAGTATCAGCACTAAGGTGATGCTTGAGGTTGTTCGCACAACTTGTTCGATAAGCTGACTGTACGAAGGTATGGCGATGATTTTATATCCGTGTAAATATCCTTTAAGAATGCTGGAAAATGACACAAGGGGAATAAAAATCACTAAGGATATTAACGGATAATAGGTTCTTGAATCGTTTAGTAACCGGTAGGATAGTATTTTTGCGGAAAATAGTAGGATTGTTATTAGGATAATACTATTGATGATACTTATTTTAAGAGCTTTCATGACTATCGTGTGATTGGATATTTTTTGCGTAATGTTATTTTCGGATACCAGTTTACTGATAGATATCGGAAACCCCAATTGAGCTAAAGCAATTAATAATATGTAAGTAGGTATGACCATCATGTAAACCCCGATGCCATCGGCAGTTAAAAATCGAGCTATGAGCATTTTATTTGCCAAACCCAGAATCTTCACAATTGTGCCGATGACGATTAAAATGATTGTTCCTTGAATAAATGTTTGTTTTTTCAACGTTTTCACCTTTTCAAAAATAAGATTTTCTTATACAATTATAATTATATTAAGGTTGTTTTATGATTAAAAAGGTGATAAATATGTTTGAATCACAATTTAAGTGGCAGGTTTTAAACAATGATGTTCAAAGTGAGGAACAATTAATAAATGTCTTATTTCAAAATCGAAATATAACCACGGATGCAGAAAAGAGTCAGTTTTTAAGTGATGAATTATCTCTACATGACCCTTTTTTATTTAAAGATATGAATAAAATAGTTAATAGGATAAAAGAAGGAATAAAAAATCAGGAAAAAATTATGATTTACGGTGATTTTGATGTAGATGGTGTCACCGGGGTTGCCATATTGTTTAAAACGCTAAAAAGTTTAAACGCCAATGTTTCTTATTATCTACCCAATCGCTTTACCGAAGGGTACGGACCTAATAAAAAAGCGTTCGAAAATATTGTAGCTCAGGGTTTTAATCTTATTATTACGGTTGATAATGGAATATCGGGTATTTTGGAAGCCCAATACTTAAAAAGTATGGGAATCGATTTAATCATAACCGATCATCACGAACAACTTTCAGAATTACCCGAAGCCTATGGCATTTTACATCCCAAATTAAGTGAGGAAAAATATCCCTTCAAAGATTTATCCGGATGCGGCGTTGCCTTTAAACTAGCCTGTGCTTTATTGGGGGAAATCCCATATTCCTTAATCGATTTGGCGGGATTGGGGACCTATAGCGATATGGTGATGCTACGGGACGAGAACCGTTCTTTGGTCAAATGGGGATTGAAACAAATGAAAATAACCCAGCACTTGGGCTTAAGGTTATTAATCCAAGGTTTAAAAATCAATCGCCTTGATGAATATGCTTTGGGATTTATTATCGGACCGAGATTAAACGCACCGGGCAGAATGGATAACGGTAACGTAGCCGTAAGGTTATTAGTCACTGAAGATTTACAGGAGGCTAGGGAATTAGTCAATGATATCGAAAGTTTAAATTCTGAACGTAAGGCAAAAATCGATGTCATAATTAATGAAGCGATTGCCGAAATAGAAAAAAACAATCTGGATAAATACAACATAATCATCGTCGTAAAGGAAGATTGGCATGAAGGTGTATTGGGGATAATCTGTAATCGCTTGGTGAATATTTATCATAAACCGGTTATCGTTTTGACCGAATCACTTGGTATGTATAAGGGTTCATGCAGGACATTAGAAGATTTTCCTCTACATGAAAATTTAGAAAAGTGCCGGGATTTATTAGATAAATTTGGCGGTCATAAAATGGCTGCCGGTCTTACATTAATGAAAGATAATTTGCCAAAACTCAGGGAGCGTCTTCATGAACTAGCGGGTACCCATTTACAAAATACATTGAAAATTGAATGCGGTGTTAACGAATCCATTATCAATCTTAATCTGACTAGAATGTTACAGAGCTTTCGTCCCTTTGGGTCTGGTAACGAGAACCCCTTATTTTTATTGACGGATATGGAGGTATTCAGTATCATTCGGATGGGCGAGGAACTTAAACATTTGAAAATGGTATTACGGAAAAATAACCATTATTTAGATGCCGTTGCTTTTAATTTTGGAAAATATTTTTATAATATAAATAACCATGATAAGATAAATGTCGTTGGTAGTTTTGAGATAAATGAATATAATGGGACCATAACTAACCAATTTAGAATTGAGGATTTGGAGTGTAACCATAAACAGATATTTGATTATCGTAATAGACCCTTTGATGAATCAGTTTATTTAAATAAAAAATTTATGTATTTGTATTTTGGAAATCAATATCAATTTACGGATGCTTATCCTTTTACCTCTGAATTAGAGTTAAAACAGGATGTGGTTATCGTTGATTTACCAAAGTCCATGGATGATTTTAATTATATATTGCATAATCCTAATATCAAAAATATCTATTTATTATTAAAATATGATGAACTTTTTTCTTATGAACATCTTGTGACAAGAGATAAATTAGGGAGAATTTATCAGGTATTTCGTAAATTAAAACAGTTTAAACAAAATGATCCCAAGCTTATACAAATGTTGGAAAAGATGGGATTTAATAAATTATTACAAAAGATGTCAATACAAGTGTTTTTTGAATTAAATTTTGTTATAATAGAGGATAATGATATTATCGTTTTGGATAATCCTGAAAAAAGACAGTTAACGGAGTCTAAGACTTTTAGAGAAATGCAAAATGAGATAATGATAAAAGAAAAACTTATTTTATCAACTCAAGAGGAGTTAATAAAATATATTTATAATTTAATGAATACGGAGGTTTAAAAAATGCAATTAAAAAATTATATTGCGGACGTTCCTGATTTCCCAAAGGAAGGTATTTTATTTAAAGATATTACACCACTGATGCAAAATGGAGAGGCACTAAAGTATACAATGGAAAAGTTAAGCGATTATGCTAGAGAAAAAGGTGCCACATTGATAATTGGACCGGAAGCGAGAGGTTTTTTATTTGGTACACCCGTTGCGGCTATAATGGGTGTTGGCTTTGTACCCGTAAGAAAACCGGGTAAGTTACCTAGAGAGGTTGTCACTTATAAATACGATCTGGAGTATGGTTCTAGTGAATTATGTATTCATAAGGATGCAATTGAAAAAGGGCAAAAGGTTGTTATTATCGATGATTTATTAGCTACAGGAGGCACAGTGGAAGCTGCGATTAAACTAATTGAAAAATTAGGCGGAGAAGTAGTGGGTTGTGCATTCTTGATTGAATTAAAGGATTTAAAGGGTAGGGAAAAATTACATAATTATGATGTTTATTCATTAATCCAATATTAAAATGAATAGGTAGTAGAAAGGCGGTGAATCGGATGTCGGAAATATTATTAAAGTTTGAGCAATTAATGCAGTCAGTGAAAACTTATATCACGAAAGCAGAGAACTTAAAAGTTATTGAAAAAGCTTTTAAATACGCGGAAGAAAAACATCACAATCAATTTCGAAAATCAGGAGAACCATATATTATTCATCCGTTAGAAGTTGCGATAATTCTAACTACTTTTAATGCTGGACCGACTACGATTGCCGCCGGACTACTTCATGATGTATTGGAAGACACCGGTGTTACTTATTATGAGATGACTCAAGAATTTGGTGAAGAGATTACTTCATTAGTTGATGGCGTATCAAAATTAGGTCAGATAAAATATGTATCGAAGGAACAAGCATTAGCACAAAATCATCAAAAGATGTTTTTGGCGATGGCTAAAGATATTAGGGTTATCATCATTAAATTAGCCGATAGACTCCACAATATGAGGACTTTAAAGTATATGCCAAAGGAGAAACAGGTTTCGATAAGTAAAGAAACTTTGGAAATCTTTGTACCTATTGCCCATCGTTTAGGGATGTACCGTCTTAAATCAGAATTAGAGGATCGATGTTTAAGATATATAGATGTGGATGAATATTATTATATCGCCGGTTTAATAAATGAAAAGCAAAAGGAACGTGAACAGGATATAGCTTACATGATCGAGGAATTGTCAATGTTATTAAATGATTATAATATTGAATTTGAGATAAAGGGTCGTGTCAAGAATATCTATAGTGTTCATAAAAAAATGCGCGATAAAAATAAGGAATTTTCCGAGATTTTTGATTTACTTGCACTGCGTCTTATCGTAAAAGACGAAGCCACATGTTATCATGTTTTGGGAATAATTCATGCTAATTTTAAACCGATACCTAAACGATTTAAGGATTATATAGCCATGCCTAAGCCGAATATGTATCAATCACTACATACTACGGTTATTGGTCCTAATGGCAAGATATTTGAAGTGCAGATTCGGACAAAGGAAATGGATAATGTAGCTGAGTTTGGGGTTGCGGCTCATTGGGCATATAAAGAAAACCGCAACAATTCAGCGGAACAAGAACAGGTTGAGATTCAAAAGAAGTTAAAATGGTATAAAGAAATGGTTGAGTATTCGGAAAATGATGAAGCCGAAGACATTGTCGAATTAATGAAGGATGACATATTTTCAGCTAATGTCTATGTTTTCACTCCTACCGGAGATGTTTTGGATTTTCCGACTGGTTCTACACCACTTGATTTTGCTTATCGTATACATAGTGAAATAGGCAATAAAACTGTTGGCGCAATCGTCAATGGAAAAATTGTCCCTTTGACATATGAATTAAAGACCGGAGATGTTGTGGAAATTAAAACGTCGAAACAATCCTATGGACCTAGTGAAGGTTGGCTGAAGATTGTTAAAACACAGCATGCTAAAGGTAAGATTAAACAATTTTTTAATAAACAAAACCGAAATGTTATTATTGAGCAAGGTAAGGAAATAGTTAATAAAGCCCTTGAAGGAAAAGTTCCTAGTGTGATGGAATTCTTAGGCAGTGAAAGGTTCTTAAGGAAATTTCAAAAACAAGGGATTAATAATTTGGAAGAATTGTTATATGCGATTGGTAAAAAAACAATATCGATTCAGACAATAGTGCAAAAGTGTGAAAGCGATGCACCTGGATTAGATGTAAAAGCTATTTTAGAGCAATTTAAAGAAGATAAAGTACCTGAAAAAATCAAACTTAACCGCTCCAGTGATACGGGTATCATAGTTGAAGGATTGGATAATCCTCATGTAAAAATATCCAAATGTTGTAATCCGATACCCGGAGATGATATATTGGGTTATGTTACTAAAGGTAAGGGTATTACGGTACATAAGTCCGATTGTCGTAATGTTTCAGAATCGGAAAAAGAACGTGTAATAAACGTCTATTGGTCAAATAACCGTGAAGGTAATAAATATGAATTAGATTTAATGATAACGGCCTTCAATAGAAATAATTTGTTGATGGACATAATAAATACGATAAATGCGGTAGGAATTAACTTAATAGCCATATCAGCAAATGTCAATAAAGAAAGTATATGCACAATTAAATTAAAAATCTTAGTTGAAGATGCTGATAAATTAAATAATCTGGTAGTAAATTTAAAGAAAGTAAGAGACATTTATTTTGTGGAAAGGATGTCAAAATAAATGCGAATAGTCGTACAACGAGTCACAAATGCCAAGGTTGAAGTAGATCAGAATATTGTTGGAGCAATAGATAAAGGATACTTATTATTGGTTGCTTTTACTCATACAGATACTTTAAATGATATAGAATATACGACACGAAAAATAGCCAATTTACGAATATTTGAAGATAAACAAGGTAAAATGAACCTATCAATAAATGATGTGGGAGGAGCTATTTTATCAATTTCTCAGTTCACCCTATATGGCGATACTTCAAAAGGGAACAGACCTAGTTTTATTGATAGTGCAAGACCTGAGCAAGCAGAAAGCTTATATAATCAATTTAATGATATCTTAAGGAATAAATATAACCTACATGTAGAAACAGGTATTTTTGGAGCAGATATGAAGGTATCATTTACCAATGATGGACCTGTAACGGTTGTTATAGATAGTAAGATTAAATAAAAAAATAACACGATTACGATAAAATGTAATCGTGTTTTTAATAGAATAAAATTTTATTATTAAAGAAAGATAAACTTGAAGTTCATTTATAGGAGGATATATTTTCAAACAAGACATAGCTAACGCTATCCTAAACCGGATACTGCATCATAGTCATGTTGTCAATATCACTGTTCTTTCATTTAGATTGAAAAACATAATAAATCTTAATGGAAGGGAAGAAAAAAATAACATAATTATACATTTTATTCCGCCATTTTTATGTAAAAGTGTTGGCATTTATAAATTATTATTCTTTGAATCTTATTAGATATTGTGTTATACCCTCTACTGCAACACTGAAAAAGGTAATAAACTAAGTTTTATCGATGCAACAAGACCAGAACAAGCACTAAGCTTTATTATGATTTCAACGATGGACTAAGAAAAACTTTATAACCTCGAAGAACGAACAGGATTCTTAGGTGCTTATATGAAAGTTACATATACTAATGTTGAGCAAGTGACGATCATTATTGACAGTAAAAGTATATCATGAAGGAATAGAATAATTATCATTGAAAAAAAAGTTAACCTTTGGTATAATTTGTCAGAAATAATCGGAAAGTGTGATTTTGAGATGGATGAAACTAGTAAATTATTGCAAGATATTGTCGACTTATCAATCAAATATAATTTTGAAGTATCTAATCCTAACAAAAATATAGAAATATGGGTAGAACATTTAATTTTGGGAAAAAAATACTAGAATGGTCTATATGGCACTTTAAAATGTGTTTTAAGGGAGGACCTAATGTTGTTAAAAAAAATTTTATACCTGTTGTTATATTACAAAATAATAAAGGGAATAATAGTTCTACTACAACTATTATAGCACCTATAACCACACATAGAGGAATGAAAATTATAGGAAAAGATTCGATGGGTAAATCAATAGTAGAATATTTTAATGATGATGGTACTACTAAGCAAAAAGTTCTCGATTATTATGAAAGACCTGTTGAGTTAGAGAAAGATTTTAAACAAGAAATAACGGGATATATTAATTTAGCCCAAATTAGAACTGTAAGTAAAAATAGGTTAGACAAAGCACATGTAGCTATTATAAATGAAGAAACATCTAAAAGGATTTCAGAAGGGACTTTAAAATTATTAGCATTTAATCAAAATAAAATGTTTTCAATTTTGAAATAAAGATATATAATATAATTACAACGAGAATCTTTCTAAATGATATTTAGAATTTGTTCAACAAAAATCGGCCAGTATGCTATACTGGCTTATTTTTTTGTATTTGTAAAAAAATATAGTAAACCTGATTCTTGTTGCATATAATTATAATACAACCAAAATCGCTCTAAATGCTATTTAGAGCAAAATTAACATAAAAGACCTTATAGCATTATGCTTAGGGTCTTTTCCATTTTTAAATTTGGTATTTTTTGTCTCTTAAAAAACTCACTTCACCCATTATGGAGATACATCAAAAGGAAACAGACAAAGTTTTATTAATAGTGCAAGTTCTGAGCAAGCAGAAAGTTTATATAATCAATTTAATGATATCTTAAGAAATAAATATAATCTTCATGTTGTTTTTGAACTGATATGATAGTATCATTGCTAAATGATGGACCTGTGACGATATTAATTGATTCTAATAATAAATAATTCCAAGAGGATGGAAAATTTTATTTATTGACTTTTAATTAAAAAAAGTATATAGTTATTAAAAATCGAGGAATAGGAAGAGTAACAAGATGGATATCTAAAGAGAGTCTTCGCTTGGTGTGAGAAGATAGATTGAAATCCTGCGAATGGGCCTAGGAGATGAGGGATGAAAGTATAGTAGTCTGCTCCGGATGCTTACCGTTAAAAAAGTAGAATATCGACCTTTTTTGGTCCGTATTTTTAGAGATCATCGGTCTTTGATCGATTGAGAAGGATGGTACCGCGATTAACACTTGCTCCTTACATAGGGGTAAGTGTTTTTTTACTTTTCCTCTAACTTTAGGTGGTGATTTTATGACATGAATAATTTTTCCGATTCAATCTCAATTTATATATGATACAAATCAAATCAATGTATGCACTGCTTATTATATCAAGGTAGTAAGAAAGGAGATATTTATGGACTTAAGAAAAAGTATTATCTCAAGTTTGCTCCTCGCAATGGGATTTGTATTCCATGCGATTATCCCGGGTTTATATGCCGGAGTCAAACCTGATTTCATGTTAGTTTTTATTGTAATTGCTATTCTTATTAACCCAACAAAACAAAACACCTTACTTGTAAGCTTCATGGGTGGGATATTAACTGCTATCACAACTGAAATATCTGGTGGTCAACTAGCTAATATGGTTGATAAACTTGTAACTTGTTTACTACTATACCTAATAATTCAAGTATTCAAAGACAAGATTCAATCAATACTTGGAGCGATGATTCTTGGTGGAGTAGTGACACTTATTAGTGGTGGAATCTTTCTCTTCACCTTATTCATTACTTTAGGTCTTCCAATGGCTTTTTCATTAATGTTTTATTCAATTGTCATTCCTACGGCTCTCATTAATATTCCATTAACGGGAATTACCTATTATGCTATAAATCGGGCATTAATGATTTATTCATAATGAATAAAATAATTTTAGGACATTAATAAAAGGACACGTTTAATTTAGATTAAATATGTCCTTTTTTAGATTTTACTTATAAAGTTTTAGACTAGTTTATTAATTATATAGTTTTATTTTTACTTTTAGGTTTATCATTTACCGCAAAATATGAACCTAAAATCATAATAACCAGTGCAATAATAAAAGTATATGTTATAGTTTCATTAAAAAGAATAAATGATAAAATAACTCCAACAAATGGGGCAATTGCATAAAATGCACTAGTTTTTGAAGCACCTAAATGTCTTTGTGCAGTGACATAAAAGAAAATACTTAAACCAAATGCTGAAAAACCGAGTAATAAAGATAATATAATAGACAATAGGTCTCCAGAAAGTTCGTCTAGTACTAATGCGATTATAAAGGCACCAAAACCTGAACCAATCCCCTTTATAATAACCACTTGTAGAGGGTTTTTGATGGAAAGTTTTCTTGTGCAGTTGTTTTCAAGTCCCCAGGAAATACAAGCCAGTAAAACAAAAACCGCCCCTATTGATAAAGAAAACGAGTTTATATCATTAATTGATAATATAAAACTTGATATTGTAATTAGTATGATGGCTAACCAAAGCCTTTTATTAATGTATTCTTTAAAAATTAAAAAGGCTATTAAAGAAGTAGCGACAATTTCAAAATTATTTAGTAAGGAAGCTGTGGATGCGTTACTTTTTGTAATACCTAGTAATAAAAATATAGGAGCGGCAATATCTAATAAAATCATTAAAATGACGTATTTTAACTCATTTTTAGTGATTCTTGCTTCATTTCTTTCGATTTTGCTAAGTTTACTTATAATATCAATTGTTAACATACCAAATCCGGCTCCTAAATATAATAAAGAAGATAGGAGGTATGGAGATATTTCTTTTAGGATGAGTTTAGAAAAAGGAGCGCTCATTCCGTATAATCCAGCTGCCAATATAGCGTATCCTATATAAAGATATTTTTTTTCTACAGATATCATAAATTGTTCCCCAACTTTCAAATATATAATAAAGTATATTCTAAATTTTATGTATATTCAATGAATTTAATTGGTTATTTAATAAAAATAAAAAATGATAACCTGCTTACAATTATTAAAGCGGGTATTGAGGTGCTTCATTTAATATAAAGTTTCTTTATTAAAACATTTATATATATTTTTGTAATTCACTATATTAGCTTTTGTAATCTCATTTTATATTGGAAATAGTTGATTTAACTAGTATAATATAATCAGTATAAGGAGTGATTTTATGAATGAGATAAATGACAAGATGAATTTTTTTATAAAGAAGATTGATTCGCTTTATAAAATAAATGAAGTTTATATTTTTGGTTCATATGCTTATGGCACTCCTAATCATGATAGTGATATTGATATTTGCATTATAACTGAAGAAGATAATCAAAAAATTCGTGAAATGCTAAAAAATATTAGAAAGTTATCAATAGATTTGGTTAATAGACCATTGGATATATTAATCTATAATAAAGAACAATTTGAAAAAAGATCTGTAAATGAGTCCACTATAGAATATATAATAAGTAAAAAAGGGATAAAAGTATATGGATAAAAACTTCAGGAAGATGTTAAGATAGCAAACAATTATTTTGAACAACTTATGAACTATATTTATGTTTAAATATAATTATAAATCGATATAGATTTAATTTTATTCTAGTATTAGATTAATAGATTGCGGTGTGCACCTGTGGACTATAATTAAAAAAGTCGGATACATCCGGCTTTTTTTAGTAATCATCATTTTTAATACATAAAAACACATTACTTTTCTACGATGAAATCATAAGTATTATTATGCTTTACATGTCTTTTTAATGGATTAATAATATAATTTAAGTGATATTGAATTGTTTAATAATACCTTGTGCCATCATATCTGCCATATTTAAAATATGCGTTTCCATGGCATCATAGGTATCAATCGATTTTTGGTATTGTTTATTAATTAGGTCGACTGCTTCTGTTTTTACAAAATTGAGATGCTGAAGCATCATTTTTTGCCAGTCATCAAATATAAAATAAGGGTTTATTTGACTTAAAAATCTTGCGATATTAATACCATTTTGTTTCCAACGCTTTTCTATGCTACTTACTTTTTCAGCATCTCCGGCTTTTGCAGCGTTAACAAGATCAGCAGCGACAACTAGATGTTCTGTTAATAATTTATCAAATTGATTTGCGATTTGCTCATCATAAAATTGCTTTAGCACTTCCGCAAAATCTTTAGGATTTCTGAGTAATCGTTTAACCTCATAATCTTTATCTACGATATCGAAAACTATACTTGAAATTACCATTCTTGTCCAAGCACCATGTTGTTCCCATAACTTTCGAAAGGTATTAATTATATTTAATGCATTTTGACTGATATATCTTTGTAAAGGAATTTTAATAACCTGACCTATTCTAAGAATATTTAAGTTAACTTCAGGATTGGCCTTAACGATATTATCAATTGTAACCTGGTATCTTTGGGCAATATTATATAAGGTGTCATTTGGTTGAATAGTATAGTAAATTATATTATTATATACCAATATAATCGCCTCCTACATTTATCATATGAACAAGAATTTAGGAGTGTTCTTGAAAGTACTTTTTAACTATTTATTATAAGGGTAGTAGTTTTCAAAATAATAAATTATATATTGACCCTCCAGTTAACTGTAATGATACATTAAATTTGTAGGTTAAGAATTTTAATAAGGGTGAACTGTCTAAACTATGTAAGTTACCCGTTAAAACATTACGCTATTACGATAGCTAAGGATTATTAGTACCGGATGAAATTGATAGGTGTAGAGGAGCTTATTAAATTCTCTTGATTTATTCATATTATTGTAAATTAATTTATGTAAGTAAGATAAATAACAGATTGTATTTAGTCGTTAAAAA